>CAZCHT010000001.1:0-86591 GCA_964498705.1 uncultured Bdellovibrio sp.
CAAAAGCCAAAAGCGCGGATGCGATTCATCCTGGCTTTGGTTTCTTAAGCGAAAATGCCGATTTCGCCAAAGCCTGTGTGGACGCGGGATTAATCTTTGTCGGTCCATCAGAAAACGCAATTCGCAGTCTCGGTGATAAAGTTCATTGTAAAGAGCTGGCGAAGAAATGCGGAATTCCATTGGTGCCAGGTTATGACGGTGACGATCAAACGGTTGAAACTTTGTCAAAAGAAGCCGCACGCATTGGTTATCCCTGTATCGTGAAAGCGGCTGCGGGCGGTGGCGGTCGCGGAATGAAATTGATCACTCAAGCATCTGAAGCGCGCGAGCGTATTGAATCGGCTCAGCGGGAATCGTTATCCGCGTTTGGTTCATCCAAAGTATTCTTAGAAAAATATCTAGATCGCGCTAAACACATTGAATTTCAAGTTTTCGGCGATTCCATAGGTAAAGTCAGACATTTATTCGAACGTGAATGTTCTGTTCAACGTCGCCATCAAAAAATTATCGAAGAAGCCACATCACCATCGCTGACTCCTGAACTACGCCGAAAAATGGGCGAGGCCGCTACATTGATCGCGCAAACAGCAGGATACCGAAGTGCCGGTACGGTTGAGTTCCTATTTCAAGACGGTGAGTTTTTCTTACTCGAAGTCAACACGCGCTTGCAGGTAGAACATCCTGTAACGGAAATGGTTTTGGGAATTGATTTAGTTAAAGCCCAAATTTTAAATGCCTGTCAGAGTTTTGTATTTTCCGAAGATCAGTACAAATCATTTCAAGGTCACAGTATCGAGTGCCGCGTGTATGCGGAAAATTCATACGAGGGCGGAATGCCAAGTACGGGAAAGCTGGGACATGTTCATTTTCCTGAAGGACCTGGACGCCGCTTTGAATACGGCTTTGAAGAAGATGATGTCATCACATCATTCTATGACCCAATGATTGCAAAAGTGATCGTATGGGATGAATCTCGCCCGCGCGCGATTCAAAAGATGATTGAAGTTTTAAATCAGTCCGTGATTTTCGGCGTGCATACGAATATTCCGTATTTAAAAGCGATCTTGTCGCATCCGGAATTTATTGCGGGTACGATGACGACTCAATTTATTAGTAAATATTTTTCTGAGCCGCTGAAACCGCCAACGCGAGAGCCAGACCTAGAAACCTTCGTTGAGGAAATGAAAAAACAAGTCGGCAAATCAGCGCCAAGTGCAAAATCGGCAACCGCCGGCAACGGGTACCAAAATCCATGGTCTGAACAATGGAGGATGTGGTGATTCAAAAATTTGAAAAGAAAATCGGTAATCACGTTCACAAAGCGATCGCTGAAAAAGTCGGAGATAAAATCTGGATTCATGTGAATGGCGAAACTTTGGTATTTGACGCGGAAATAACCGGTCGTCGCCGCGGCAAGGTGGCGGGCAAAGACGCCAAATCCAATA
Source organism: uncultured Bdellovibrio sp. (assembly GCA_964498705.1). GTDB lineage: Bacteria > Bdellovibrionota > Bdellovibrionia > Bdellovibrionales > Bdellovibrionaceae > UBA2316. The sequence continues at coordinate 1,446 of CAZCHT010000001.1, forward strand.
CCATCTTGGCTCCGATGCCGGGCAAAATCACAAAGTTATTTAAAAAACGGGGTGATGTTGTAACCGTTGGTGAAAGCGTACTTGTGATGGAAGCCATGAAAATGGAATACACGCTAAAATCAAATATGGCTGGCACTATCAAGAAAGTAGCATTTAAAGAACTAGATCAAGTCGCGCTAGGTGCATTGATCGTAGAAATCGAACCTACTAAGGAAACATAAGAGCTCAGTATGGCATTACCTAAAAATATTAAAATTGTCGAAGTGGGATTACGTGATGGATTACAAAATGAAAAAGTAATCTTAAGTGTCGATCAAAAAGTAGAACTAGGTAAACGCTTGATACAAGCCGGTGTTGATCGTATCGAAGCCGGTGCCTTTGTTCGTTTTGATAAAATTCCACAAATGCAAGGTACCGATCAAGTTCTGGCTAACCTATACAAGTGGAACAAGAAACCGCATTACTCGGTATTAGTACCGAATGAGCGCGGTATGGAAGAAGCCCTGAAATTAAAACCAGCTGAAGTCGCAGTGTTTGCAGGATGTAGCGAATCGTTTTCAAAACGAAATATCAATTGCACGATTGAAGAGAGCTTCGAGCGTTTCAAACCTGTGTTTGCGCTAGCGAAGAAACACAAAATCAAAGTTCGCGGCTATCTAAGTGTATGCTTCGGTTGCCCCTTTGAAGGTGATGTTCCCGAGAAAAAAGTAATCGAAATGGCGCATAGACTTTATAAAATGGGCGCTTTTGAAATTTCAATTGGCGACACCATCGGTGTGGCTCACGTTGGACAAGTTCAATCGATGTTTAGAAAAATGAAAAAGAAAGTTCCCGTTAAAGCGATCGCTGGGCATTTTCATGATACACGCGGACAGGCTCTAGCCAACATTCTTGCGGCCTACAACGAAGGTATTTCAGTTTTTGATTCTAGCATTGGTGGCCTTGGTGGCTGTCCATACGCACCGGCAGCGACTGGTAACGTGGCAACAGAAGACGTTCTTTATATGTTTCAGAAAATGGGTGTTAAGACCGGCATCGATTTAAAGAAAGTTTTATCGATTGCGCCTTGGTTGCAACAACAGATGGGCAAAGAGCTTCCGTCTAAATTAGGAAATGTGGGATTGTTAAAACCTCAGCCGATTTCGTAGTCCTTGCTAAGTATTGACCAACACGTATTCCGACGCGACTCTCGAATCTTCTTATTTCTTTAACCCAAGCCGCAATAATTCAATTATTAGCGATTGGTACTTCTTGTTTTCGATTTTAGCTTTGTTCTTGATTGTTTTTAAAACATTTTCTGGAATTCGAATGCTAATCATCACGGTAGGATCATCTTTATCTTCAGAAAGTTGGCGCATAGACTCTAAATATTGAAGTGCCTCTAAAGGACTTGGTTCTGATTTAACTTTTCTTTTTCTCATCTATTTTATTCCTGATATTTTCTATATCTAACAAGTCCTGAGGACGACCGGCTTTCAACTTCATTTTTAAAAGGTCCTGTAAAGAAGCTACTGGAATTTTCCTTCCTCCAACAGAGATTTTTTCAACATCCAAATTGGCGATATCTTCTGTAATTAATATATCTACTTGCCTAGTAGGATTTTGATAATCCACAAAAGACCAGGCTATTAAATTTCGCTTTTCAATATATTCTTTTCGCATTTTTATGACATCTTGAGCTCGAATCGGAAGTCTGGACTTTAAATGTATTTTTTGAAACGCTTTTTCAATAAGTTCAAAGTCTTTTAAGGATAAAGATAAAACTAAATCTACATCCATAGTTGCACGCACGATACCATGCAGAGCCAAGGCGTACCCGCCAACGATGGCATATTTAATTTTTACTGATTCAACTGAATCGATAACTTCGTATAAAAACATATTTCCATTGTATATACTTGTATATACAATGGAAAGTCCTGATTTCAGTTTAAAGCACGAAAAGCCATAAAAACGTTATAAGGCATTTATGCCAACCTCTCTGACGCCAGAGTCACCTAATTTAGCTACATTGGAAATTCTTAGAAGTTTGTAATACTACTTCAGAATTTAGGTGGGACCTTACAAAAACAATCGCTGATCATTGTAACTACCTTTTTTGAACCATGAGTTTGGTCAAAGTGTCCCTTCATGATTGACAGAGTGTCGCGAAAAAAAAGCCATATCGAAAGTAGAGCGACTCAAGTATTGGAATGAAGAATGCAAACTCAAGTATTGGAATGCAAAATGAAGAATGCAAGAAGTGATTAAAGGGGCAGATCTACTAAAATATTACGAATGATTTCGTAGTTAAATAATTAAGGGGGATTAAATGGGTAAGATAGTTTTGTTAATGGTGTTTTTGAGCGGTTTCGCAGGTAACGCGGCGCCAGCTAGAATCTCCGTTCAGGTTGGAATCAGTGGTGTCTATGCGCCGGGTGGTTTTGATGCGTCAACAGACGCCTACGTTGTGGTCAATGGTGTCTTTCAAAATGGATGCTATAAATGGGATCGCGCTGATGTAACAAAAATTAGTGAATTCAATCGCGAAGTCAGGTCCTACGCTTCAGTTAGCCAGGGAATGTGTATTATGGTCTTGATTCCCTATCAAAAAGAAGTTCGCCTAGGCCAATTGGCTACTGGCAAGCATAATATAAAGTTTTTGAACGGGGATGGTACCTATATAGAAAAGAATTTAGTCGTCGAATAGTTGCTCGCTGGATTGTTTAAAAAAAGGAGAGGTGAGTTTGGAAAAGCTTTTAATTTTTCTCTTGATCACAGCCCTGTTAGCCTGTGAGGAAAAAGACAAATTCAAAAATTGGGAAAGTGACAGTTTTAAAAGTGCGTCTGACCAATCCGATTTTAAGGGGCGCCTTGCGCCTCTTACCGATGAAGCTAAAGTGACTCCTATTGCTTGGGGGAATGTTGCGATATTTCGAAGCGAGCAAAAACATAACTCCATTGACGTTGACGGGTCCTCTTTAAAGTGGCTTGTTAATGATAGTAAAAACGTTTTTTTTGCAAATCTTCATTACATCGATTCGTCAGAGCAAACCTTTCGCAGTACCGAAAATTCAATTGAGGAATTCAAACGGCTGAATCCTCCTGATAAAATTCCTCTTTTAAAAAGCGAATCTCTTATTTCTTATGAGTACAAATGGGTTTTTCTTTTTGGAACACCAAAGCTATATTTAGTTACTTTTGTCGAGGATCGAAACAAACAAGTCAGAACAAAATTGTATCGTTACGGCGTGCTTGCCCGCCAACAGATTGTTGGCAGTGCATTTGAGAGTTCCCAGGTTCGAATCTTTCCTAACGGTCCAAAGTGGAGCGCATTAACAGATATTGAGATTCCGCTTCTAAAGCACGAGCCATTGTCCACTGATCATTTGCGTGTTGTTAGTGATTCGGCACGGCCTGTTGAAAAAATTGAACCTTGGATGAAATTTGACATTTCTGATGAGCGATTCGATCAGGTTCAGGTGTATTATTATTTACAAAAAAGTTTAGAATTTCAAAAAAATGTACTTGGTTTTGAGTCACCAGCAAAACTGAAAGCACGCGTTCACGTTGGTTTCCCTGATAGCACCAATACCGCCTTTTATTTTAATAATGAGATTCGATTGGGGCAGGGGGATGATGTTTTTTATTCTCAACTCTCAAGAGATCCATCCATTGTCTATCATGAGTCGATGCATTTTCTAATAGATCAGGTGGCCGGGCTGCCATTTCAAGGTGAAGGAGGTTCGATTAATGAAGGCTTTGCTGATTTTTACACCGCTGTGGCGCTTAAAAAGCCGACCATGGGCGAGTCGTCCTACTTGAAGGGTCCTTATAAGCGTAACATTGCAATCCCGGTCAAATTTTCGGATAGGAATGGTGGGCTATATCATGACAGTGCTATTGTTAGCTCCATGCTTTGGCAAATCAAGGAGCTTTTGGGGGAGTCAATAGCATTAGAAATCTCAAGAGAAGTGTTGCTCAGACTCAGTGGGAATAGCGATTTTGCGGCTTTCAACAGGCAACTACAAAAGTCCGCCTGTTCCAAAAAAGACTGGGAGAAGATTGAGGAACTGTTAACTAAAATGGATTTTCCGTTGATAACATTATGAGTTCTTTTTTGTTGGGAAGTTGGCTATTTGTTGCTATATTTTACCGCGATCAAATACTCCCATTGCCTAATGAGGCGCTTAAGCAATACTATATTTTTAGCACGCAGTCCGAGAACAAGGTTTTTTATTTTCGACTTGGTGAGCGCGGAACCTGTGAGCGTACAGCTAGCTATGAAATCAAAGGGTCCACTATAGAGCAGACCGTTACGAGTTTGAGTTCTGAAAATGCTGACTTCTGCAGTCAGGACCCTGATATGCGATTGGGAGCATTTTCAATTGTGCCCTATCAGCTCAAAGAAAATCAATTGTGGATGAGTCTACCCCTCGGCGAAGAAGAAATTATTTTTATATTTGAAAAAGTAATTGATTAGGGCGAGTTCAGCGATTGCATATTTTGGTTTTCGATACGTTGAAAATACCCAAAGAGTCTTTATAAAACATTCTTTGGAATGGTTTTCTGGATCAAAGAAAAGAATATGCAACCCAACTAAAACATCCTTATCCCAGCAGGTTAAGCACAGTAGTTTAGACTTATTTTCTTTAAGCCAAACAAAATTCTTGTCTACAGTGCTTGCAGAATATGTATAGCTTGAATCCCATGAAAGAGGAACTTCAACATAAGTTTTGGCCATATAACGAAGTTCAGCCTCGTTTTCAAAATTCACTTCTTTCATTTGAACAGGAGCTGACATCGAGTTAGGCATATTCTTTTAGTAAATTAACCTGACAGGGCGGTCACTAATCAAATAATTTTAGTTCGCTAATCGATCCTTTTCTCAGAGCCTTTTGCTCGGCCATGATCATTACCTTTATAATCAATCTACCCGGGACTGAACTGTTTTTGCGGTGTCAAAAATGGCGACAGTCTTTGAATTATTACTAGAACTTTTTATTTTAATGCGAATTTTGTCACCCTCGACTAATTTACACGAACTTGGGCCTGGGGAGGTTTCGTGGGTTACATTAAGGGGTTGTTTGCACTATCAGTGAGTACTGTATTGCTAACGTCGTGTGGGAAAGGATTCGAATCCATCGAAGAATCCGCGACCGTAGGCGTCCCGATATTACAAAAAGTCACAAAAGAAACCTATATGAGTGGTCATAAGTTTTGCGATATGTACACCAACACGAACGATGCCGATACTAAAGAAATTGGTAAATGGATCGACGTTCCTTTTGATTATTCTGATACATCAAGAACAGTAAAAATTTATACATATTTAAAACGTGAATTTGATCCCAAGTTACCGTCATACATTTTTGTAGATGGGGGCCCTGGTCAGAATACGCACACGTACCCTGATATTTTGGGCTCTGGTTTTAATGAAATTCACTTTGATCAGCGTGGTGTCGGCTGTTCTGCACCGGATACGTGGGAAGAGTACACGGATCAAGAACTATATTCGTCCCTAAAGACAGCTAACGATATCGATGAAGTTCGTAAAGCCTACGATGTAAAATCAGTTTCTGTATACGGCGTTAGTTACGGAACACTTCCGGCAACGATATACGCAAATAAATTTGAAGCGAATGTAAAGTCAATCGTACTAGAGGGTGTATTGGGGAAGGTTGAAAGCTTGTCTCGCTACTCTCATCGAGTCGAAAAATACAATTTAATTTTGAATTCACTGACTGATAAGCAAAGAGATGCATTTGATGATGTAGTTTATGGCAACAGCAACAAACAGAAATATGTTTTGATGTACTTACTAGGGACAGCGGGTTTTCGCGATGGCGGATATCGTTTAGTTAGAGACAACTATTTCAAGAAATTACTTCCGGAATCGGGTGGAATCAACGCCAGTGAATTTGATCGCGCTTATGGCAACATCATGAAAGAGCAGAATCCATACAATACAGCTCAACATCCTGGCGCTACGGATGAAAACGTGTTGACGCGATTTTATTGCAAAGAACTAGGTGGATTTTCAAAAGATAAGTTTTCGATGAATTACAATCGAACCCGTGGCTTTGTGGAAGAGCCCTCTGTCGACAAAACGACATGGTCGGAAGAATGTGCAGCTCAAGGTATCACGCTGGCGATGGAAAATGCGTATGATGAACGTAAATATCCTACCAACGCTACAGTTTATTATTTCCAAGGATCACACGATGGCGCTACGATTGCGTCCGGAGCACTGAGCCACTGGAAATCAGTTCCGCAAAAGAAGTCATTTTTTATGTTATCTAAAAAGGGTGGGCATAATCCGGGCTTAACTAAAGCGAATGCCAAAGATAAAGAAATTTCCAAGATACATAAGCAGTTGTTTAGTGATGCATTTTCAAACAAAACGATCACAGTCGACTTTGTTAAACAGTTAAATGCTAAAATTACCTCGACCACAATTGAAGAAGATAAAACGCAGTCGTTCATCACGTGGGAGTTGTTCACAGGCACTAAAACGGACTTTTCAGCCGTAGAAAATGAATTTGGCGGTTTGCGCCGCTGGAAGCAATAATAGACGACCCCAGTATTCTGTCATATGATTAATCTATTAGGGAGTAATCATATGAAATCTTTAATTATTTTAGTTCTAGCGTTCTTTTCTTTTCTAGTTTTTGCTGGTGACGGTACGGGCGAGAAAATTGGCAAAAAAGTCGATAAAACAGTCGAAGACGTTTCTGATTTTTCAAAAGAACAAAAAGACAAAATCCAAAAAGAATTTAAAGAACAATTGGCCTCTATTGATCAAGAAATAAAAGATATCAAAACCAAAGCTAAAAAAGCCAAAGAGACTGCTAGTGATGAATCTAAAAAACAAATCAATGATCAGATTGAATTTCTAGAAAAAAGAAGATCCGAATTAAAAACTGATTTTAAAAATCTACAAAATTCGAGCGGAAAAGCTTGGGATCAAGTTAAGCTTGGATTCCAAAACAGCATGTCGACACTAAAAGAATCGTTCCAGAAAGCTAAGCAAGAATTCCAAAGTGAAGAAAAAAAATAAGTTTTATTCTAGCTCTATCGATCAGCGCACGGAAGTCGTATTCGAAGATTCCATAAATTCATTGGGATCTTTGTTTGCAGAGGGTAATATTATCCTGGTTGATAAGAAATTGAAGAAATCTGTTTCTATATTTAAAGATTCTAAATCTTTGATTTTGTTTTTAGACGGCGCTGAATCTACAAAATCCATGGCGATGCTGACAAAAGTTTTGGATTTAGTTTTTAAAAATAAAAAAATAGACGTAAACAAAAAGACAAAGCTTGTCGTAATCGGCGGGGGAACGCTGGGCGACTTTGGTGGGTTCCTATCTCATATCCTGAAGCGCGGTCTGCCATTAATAATGGTTCCATCAACGTGGCTATCAGCTATGGACAGCGCACACGGTGGAAAAAACGGAATTAACTTTAAAGATATTAAAAACCAACTAGGAACGATCTATTCACCGCAAAAAGTTATTCTGGTGAAGTCTTTATTAAACCAGCAGCCCATCGACCGCACAGTAGAGGGTTTTGGCGAATTAATTAAAATTTCCTATATCCATTCACCGAAATTTTTTAAACAGGTCTCTAAAGAAAGGCTTTCAAGCTTAGATTTGTTTTCGTACTTGCCGACAGCAATAGATGCCAAATATAGCGTAGTTAAACAGGATCCTTTTGAAACAAAGGGCATTCGATATTTATTAAATTTCGGACATACAATTGCCCATGTGTGGGAAGCTAAATTGAATATCCATCATGGTATTGCGGTATTGCTAGGAATGTACTTTGATTTTCTGTGGGCTTCGGTTCGTGGGTACAAGATTGATAGTGATATCGAAGTTTTTTTTAGTTCAGAAATAGTTCGGGGTGTTTTAGGCCTATTCTATAATGAAGGATTGTTTTCGTTACCAGATTCGGTGGTGGCGAAAACACTTTCTGCAGACAAGAAAAAAGAAAATCAATTCGTGCGCTATGTTTTTCCTGATAAAGCGGGGAAATTGAAAATTGAATCAGTGACCGTGGATCAGATTGTACAAGAATACCAACGACAAAAAAAAATGATTGGATCAAGCGTTGAGCGCCAACACTCTGCGGTTTAAATCCGACCAATTTAAATATCATGGCGAGATTGACGATTCAAAGTCGATTGTAAACCGTTTATTGATTGTTCAATCCCATTATAAAAACTTAAAACTAAATTATGCTTCCGAAGCCGAAGACGTATTGTATTTGCAGCAAGCATTAAGAGATTTAGAACAAGGCTTGTACGAATTTGATTTAGGTTCTGGCGGCACAACATTTCGATTTTTTCTAGCTCGATTGAGTCGTCAGCCCGGGCGCTACATCGTCCGCGCTCATTCGAAACTTCTAGCACGCCCTCAAAGAGACTTGTATCAAGCGCTAGAACACTTGGGCACACTCGTGACCTTTATCCCAAATGGTTTGAGTATTAATTCTTTGGGATGGAAAGAGACTCCATCTGTTAAAGTAAAGTCAGATTTAAGCAGTCAGTTTGCCTCATCGATTTTGGCTAATTGTTGGAATCTAGATCATCCGTTTACTATTGATCTGGGCAAGACGGTGGCATCAAGGTCGTTTCTTGATCTGACTCAGAATGTGTGTCAGCGCCTTGGTATGAAAATCGACGTCGATGGGACGTGCTTAAAAATTGAAGCGAATCAGCGGGTCAAAGTTAAAAAACTAGAAGCCGAAGTCGATGCGAGTTCGTTATTCACTTTGTCTTGTTTCGCTTTGTTATTTGGGGATTTAAAAATCAAGCCTTGCTCAAATAGATTTGGCCAACCCGATTTTCAATTTCTAGATTTCTTTAAAGACTGGGGCATCAGTTACAAGCTGGATAGCAAAGGTTTTAGCATTTCTAAGCAAGAGCTGCCTAAATTCGTAGAAGTGAATTTAAAAGACTGTCCTGATTTATTTCCAGTGCTAGCTGCATTCCTAAGTTTTTGTCCTGGCATGCACAAGCTTCATGGGGCTCCACACTTGGTAATTAAAGAATCAAATCGCATAGCTAAGACTCAAGAGTTATTGACGGCAGCGGGAGTGCAAGCGACTCCGCTGGCAGACGGAATGATTATCGAGGGCCAAGAGGACCTTGTTCCTAAGAATTTTAGTTTTAATCCGGCTAATGATCATCGCATGGCATTTGCGGCCGCTATTTTTGGTTTTGCGGGCTCTCAGGTTGATTTAGAAGATCGAATTGTGGTCAAAAAGAGCTTTCCGCAGTTTTGGGATATTTTAGGATTAGAAAATGATGGAGATTAAAATAGTTCTTATCGGGCATCGTGGTGTCGGTAAATCCGAACTGCTTGTGCGATTGAAGTCATACTTTCCTCAATTTCATTATTTTGATTTAGACGCTGTCATTGCGGAAAAACTAGCAAATCCAGTTTATAAAATTTTTGAAACCTTTGGTGAGGAGTATTTCAGATCCAAAGAAGTTGAACAAGCGCGCCTGATCCTAAATAAAAAAGATGTCATCTTATCTTTAGGTGCCGGTTTTAATTTAGAGAATCTACCAGAAGATGTGATATGTATTTGGGTTCGTCGTCCAACTGACAGCGATGGGCGTATTTTTCTAAATCGTCCTGCCCTAGATCCCAAGCTAGGTCCCTTAGAAGACTATCTGGATCGCTTTGATAAAAGACAACGTAAGTACTTTGAAAAGGCAGATTTCATTTATGATATGCCGGAAGGTATCTCGATCCTAGAATCAAAAACTCTGGCAAAAAAAGGCGTTTTGATTCAGGAAAAGAATTTATTCAAAGAATTTCTGTTTCGAACCGAAAAAAAACGCAAAGGCGTTCTGACGCTAAATCCCTACAATGTAAATACGCGTTTAGCGTTTGAAACAGTCGAGTTTCGCACCGACTTGTTCTCGGCAAAAGAGATCATTCGTTTGGTAGAGATCTTTGGCAAAAAATCAAAAATGATTTTATCGTTCAGAAAAGATAACGTTCATGACTTAGATGAATTGATGGATATTCTGCCTTCCTTCTATGCTGTCGACGTCGATTCAGAACTGGGTGCGATTTTGGATCAGATTACTTCGAAAACATCGACAGCGATTCGCAAAAAACTAATAATTTCCTGCCATATTCCTGATATCGATGAAAACACTAAAACGTTAGATAGCTTGGTAAAAGCAAAGTCCAAAGCGATCGTGAAATGTTCACCAGTCATTCAATCTTTTACTGAGCTTAAATGGCTTTACGATTGGTATATGAAGAACCCGTCAGGGCGCATGATTTTTCCTCGCAGTGACGAAGATAGTAAAAACAGCGATTGGCAGTGGTTCCGCCACTTTATGTTATCAAAGCAAGTTTTGAACTTTGTAAACGACGGTTTTTCTACTGTGCCGGACCAACCCACATTGTTAGATACATTTTTATACGGCGATAACTTTACTCAGTTTGCCGCGGTTATTGGTAATCCCGTTCATCATAGTTATTCGCCAGTATTCCATTATGAGTACATGAAAAAGCGAAACTTGCCTTATTATCGAATTAAAATCGAAGAAAAGGAATTTGATGAAGCCTTGGATTTTTTGGAAGAAATCGGATTGCAAGCAGCGTCTATCACAGCTCCGTTTAAAGAAGCGGCTTATCGCCGGTATCAGCCACGTGCGGGTACTGATATTAAAATCAAATCTGTAAATACTTTATATCTGTCAAACAACGGCCAAGCACACATTGCTAACACAGATACGATGGGACTTATGAAAACTCTGACTCAAATATCGTCTGAAGTTTTTAAAAAAGATCTTCAGAATTTAACCATAGTATTATGGGGCGGCGGCGGCGTTGTTCCTGCTATTAAAAGCGAAGTTCCGAATGTTCATTTAGTGGCTTCGCGTGACGGTAAACTGCCAAAGGGTACAAAAGACATAGATATATTGATTTGGGCGGCTCCTCGTAGCTTGCTAACTCAAGTTCCAAAAAATTGTACTATTGGCGCCATTTTCGATCTAAGCTATGGTGGAAATTCGATGGGGCTAGAATTAGCTAAGCAACATAACATCCCTTATTTTTCGGGATTGGAAATGTTCAAAGAGCAGGGCCGAGGTCAGCAATTATTCTGGAGTCAGTGTGATGAGCGCAAATAGTTTTGGTGGCCGTATAAAAATGCATACGTTTGGCGAAAGCCACGGTCGCGCAATGGGAGCATTGATAGATGGATTCCCGGCAGGCGTGTCCATTAATTTAGCCGACGTTCAAGCTTATTTAGATCGCCGCAAGCCAGGAACCTCGGCTTGGGTATCAGCCCGCAAAGAAACCGACACCCTTGAAATCGTCAGCGGAATTTTTGAAGGTAAAACTTTGGGAACTCCTATCTGCGGGCTTGTGTACAATCAAAATGCGCGCAGTGAAGACTATGAAAAAATTAAAGACGAACCTCGCCATGGCCATGCCGAAACTGTATGGAAAAATAAATTCGGACACATCGACCATCGCGGTGGTGGACGGTCCTCTGGTCGTGAAACATTATCGCGAGTCATCGCTGGTGCCTTTTGCGAACAAGCTCTCAAAAAAGTAGCCCCTAAAATGGAAATCGTCGGCTGGGTCAGCAAAGTCGGTGAATGGGGCTGTGATGAATCAATCGCTGAAAAATCAGATCGTGCAGCCATAGATAAAATGCCCGGTCGTTTTCCGTATAAAGACGATAAATTTATTTCTAAGAAGTTAGAGTCCGCTAAAGCCAAAGGGGAATCTTATGGCGGTGTTGCTGAAATCATCGTGAAAAACCCGGTAGAGTCTTTGGGACAGCCGGTATTTCATAAATTAAAATCAGATATCGCTTCAGCCGCTATGAGCCTGGGGGCAACTTTAGGTGTTGATTTCGCTGAAGGATTTGAAAGTGTCAGCAAGCCAGGAACAGAATTTCACGCCAGCGATACAACGAAGCAATATGGTGGTATTCAAGGTGGAATTTCAACAGGCCAAACCATTCGCTTTAGAGTTTATTTTAAACCGACGTCGTCAATTCTAGATGTAGCCAAAAAAGGTCGTCATGATCCATGCATCGTTCCACGAGCGGTTCCCGTATTAGAAGCGATGACCGCAGTAATTTTATTTGACCACTGGCTGTGGTCCAAAACGGATAAATTAGAAATATGAGCAAGAATCCAAAGCAAATCATCACACGTTGTGTAGAAGAATTCGAATCGAAAACCCAAGTGGAGCTCGTGATACTAATTCGCAAACATTGCCAATCTTACTACAGTTATTTTTGGTTCTACACTTTGCTTTTTGTTCAAATATTTTGGGTATCCACTGTATTGTGGAATGATTCATTTTCGTTTGAAGTCATTAGTGCAGAGTCTTTTTTCTTAATTGCTTTTAGCTACCTACTTTTAATGAAGTTTGAACTGATTAAGTTTTTGATTCCTAAGAAAACAAAAATTAGAAATATGAAAAATTTCGCTGCAAAAGAATTTCAAAACATGGGTATTTACAATACAAGACAGCGATCTGGCTTGTTAATCCTCTATTCTCGTTGGGAAAATGAATGCCTTCTAATATGTGATAAAGGCGTTAAAGAAAAGCTGACGGATAAAGAGATCGAGACATTTACCGAAGAATTTAAAACAGCATTCACAGATAAAAACCTAGGTGAATCTGTGGGATCAATGATCCGCAGCTTTGGTGTGTATTGGCATACGAAATGGCCAAATGAAGATGATGAAAATGAAATTGTTCATTCGTACAGCGGAGATGACGAATGAGAAAGTTTTCTTATTACCAACTAGCGATCGCGGCCAGTATTATAACAGCTATCGTATTAGAAGCCGAGGCCCGCATTGGCGGTGGTGATTCTTACGGTGGTGGTTCGCGCAGTTCCGGCGGCGGCTATCGATCGAGCGGTAGCGGCGGCGGAGATGCTGGTTTCTTGTTTGATATCCTATGGTTTATTATTCGCATGATCATTCGCTACCCAACTGTCGGCATCCCTATGCTACTCGTGTTCGCGGTTGCCGTTTACCTCTATTATCGAAAGAATCACAAGTACGAAGACTACTATTCATCATATGGAACCGAAGAATATCGTCCTGTTGTTGTGAACAAAACTCGGGACTATGTGGAGAAGATTCAAGAACACGACGCTAATTTTTCATTCCCGATTTTTAAAGATTTTGTTTTCTCGCTATACCATTCTTATCATGAAAATCGCGGTATTAATAAGTTAGATAATTTATCTGCTTTTTTTGATCCGAAATATTTAGTTAAGGATTCAAAAATAAAAAGTGTCGATGGTGTTGTGATCGGAAACTGTACTATTTCGCGAGCAACGATTAATGCACAAACTGATGAAATGACCATCGAAGTTGGATTTAGCGCCAATTACACAGAAGTCGATTTAAAGAATCAAAGCACCCGCTATAAACTGGCAGAAACTTGGAAGTTAAAAAAATCTTCAAAAATTCTTTCTAAAGCTCCGGAACGCATGACCGCAACCATGTGTCCAAATTGCGGAGCTCCCATTACAGAAACTATTTCGGGCGTTTGCAAAAGCTGTAATCAATCAAATAAGAATGGTCGCTTCTCGTGGTTTGTATACGACATCATGTCGACTAAAGAAGTATTAAAAGAAACAACATCTATTGAAAGCAATATGGGTGTGGCTAACCTTGTGGATTACGGAGTTCAGCTGCCTACGATTAAAGATCGCTCGATTGAATCTATTATTTCAACCGATATCGTAATGAAAAATGAGTATCATCACTTATACACTCGCGCGGAAAGAATCTTTATCGAACTGCAAAAGGCGTGGTCGGAAAAAAATTGGAATCTAGCCCGTCCCTATGAAACGGATACTTTGTTTCATTCGCATATGTTCTGGATAGAAGATTTCAAAAAAAATGGCCAAACGAACTTCATTCAAAATCCTAAAATTGAAATGCTGGAGCCTATCTCGATGTATAAAGATAAGTTCTATGCGAGTTTCACATTTAGAATTTTTGCCCAGATGATTGATTACACGATCGATAAAGAGGGTAATATTATTCGCGGAAATAAACGACGCCCGGTTGAGTTTTCAGAGTATTGGACCTTCATTAAAGGCATCAATAGCAACGAGAAGTCGGCAAAGACTCAAGATTTTGAGTGCTGCCCATCGTGCGGTGCCCAGCTTAAAATCGAGATGAGCGGAGTGTGCGAGTTCTGCGGAACGAAAGTAACCCTGGGACAATTCGACTGGGTACTAAGCCAAATCGAACAGGACGAAGAATTCAGTCTATAGAGCTGTTAAAATGCAGCTCGCGGTCTTTGTCGAAATTACCTGTCAAAAACTAGTACAGGTGAAAAATTACAATTTTACATTATCTTAACCTCTATATCAGAGAGGTCAAAAATGTTTAGAATTTCCAGTATAGCGGTTATATCTGTTTTTGCGTTCCAAACAGCCTTAGCAAACAAATTAGAATGCCTTTACGTCTACGGAAATGGCGATCTAAGAGTTACCACCCAAATTTTATCGCAGCCATCGGGCGCCGTGGGACCTGCGACACTATTAAAAATCCAGCAATCCTTAGGATTAGACGAAATCAATTTTAGATACCTTCAAGTATTGATGGGCGCTTATGGAGAATCAAAACGTTCTGTAAAGAATGATTCGACCATCGTAATTGCTGACCATAATAACCTTGAGCAAGCGTTAGGTAAAACTACTATGGTTGTTCCGACGGCTATAGCGAGTAAGTCTTTGATGAAATCAGTTCCTGTTACTGACTACGCCAGTATCGCTGCTAAAAAAGCAGACTACGAAGCCGCTACACCTGAAGTTAAATTTTGGGTGAAGAAATTAATGGCGGGTACTGGTTCTGGTATTGTACGCGTAGAATTCTTAAAAGAGATTTATCAAAAATTAGGCAAAGCGGGATCGATCAAAATCGGTTCAAAAGGTACAGACTTACATGCTGAAGTTGAAATAAATGGCCAAGTTCATATTTTAAATATTGCCGAACTTCAAATTTTGCAGCTACTAGCTCAATCCGATAAATACAAACAAGTAATCTTTCACGATGTTGTTAGTAATGAAACTCAACAAAGTATTGAAACAACATGGTCAAAGCACAGTCCGCTTTTGAATGGAAAAACGCTTTCAGACGTAGCGGCTGAAAAAGGTGAAGTTCGCTCGGGCCCTACAGTTCAGTTCCATATTCCTACCATCGGCGAAACGGGTGCATTGACTAAAGAACGTCTAGCGCCAGCGGGGCATGGATTATTTGCGATCGAAGCTGTATACGCGACTTTGAGTGGCAATCTGCCTAAAACTAAAAAAGGTGAATCATTAATCGGAGTTATCGGTAATGGTGAAGATTTAATGAGTACACCAAGTTCTGATATCGTAGGCTGGATGGCCAAAGAACAACTTCCTTTAGTTATGGTGACTACTGAAAAAACGGCGTTAGATAAACAAGGCGGTCAAATCGCTATTGGATTTAACTCTAAGGGACAAGAGTACGTAACGATCGTTGAAAAAGCTCAGGCAGAAACGGCCGTTAAAAAGGGCCATCCCGAGCAAATGGATTTATTTGCGGCTTTAGGTTTACGCGCAAACGATAGCAAGGCGATGTTTAATACAAATATGGTTCTTGTAAACTACAATGCGCTTCAACCAAAGCTTGCGATGTTAGCGAAAGCCGTTGGCGGTAACGAACGACTACTGGAACTAATCGCTCCTGATTTAATTACAAATACGAAAAAACAAAAAGGTGCTGATGGTATCGAAAAAAGCTTTGTTCAGCTAGAAGGTGCAATGGGTTCTGTTGTGCTGAAATTAGATCGCCTGTACCGTGAAACATTCAATGGTCAGCCGCTGGTTCACTTTTTAAATATTGGTAAAGACCACCGCACAGAATACTTCGCGCCAATTAAATCTGGTTTTGATTTCTTTATGCAATTCTACTCGGATCGTTTCATCGTCGATGGTCATGCATTTAAAATCATAGATCAGCGCCCGGGTTCAATTCCGAAAGTAACTTTAGCTGATGATTTCTATAAAGAAGCCGCGAATGTTTTAAAAGCGTTCAAAGGTTCTAAAATTTTAGAACTAGATGAGCTTTCAATCGAAGGTGCTGGTGTATTAATGCCGGAATTGAAACTTTCTGGTGTAGTGAAAGTTAAGAACCTTTCTGGTCAAGTGGTCCACTTGCCAACACTACTACAGCAAAATAAATTTAAAGGTGTTGAGCTTAAAAACATAAGTATCACAATCGATAGCGAAGGCTCATTGATGATTACGGCTGCCCAGTAATATCGGTCTCGGTTGGTTTGATTACGAATTCGTGTTTGAATTTGGCAGAGTCAGTCCAACCGGCTCGTGTGACCCAGAAACCTACGCGATATCGTCCAGGTTTTAATTTAGTATCTGGAGTCCAAATACTTTGCTCAAGAGGCGAGTACTTTAAAACCGGGGTCCAATCTTCAGCCAAATGATGCGCGAATTCTAATTCTCCAAAAACTTTCATGCCCGGTTTCACGGGCATTTTAATTTGAAGTTCACCTTTAGGTCCTTTAATTACATCGAAGCGTTCGCTAGGCAGCTGAGCTGTTTCGATATGGATTAGTCGCGGAGATTGGACTTCTTTACCAGCTAGCTGGTCATTTCCGATAGGAGTGACCGAGAAATGATAGTCACCGACATCAAGGTCGAATGATCCATGGAGAGTGATAACTGTTTTCTCTTGAACGACTTTGCCGTCTTTATCATAAACTTTAATTAAGTATTTTTTTGCCTGCGTTCCTTCAGGCCAGGTCAAATCTACTTTGCCCTTCATTGTTTTAGTACTGGCTTTCGCAGAAACGACCGACGTATTGTCAGCGGGGAATTTGATATCATCAGGAGGAACCTCGGTTTCGATCATCTCGCTCCATAAGCCTTTCTTTCCATAGGCATCCAGCACGCGACCACGAATTTTAATTTTTCCTGATGTTGATTTGAATTTAAACAAACTTGTTTTTGAAACGAATTTTTTCAAAAGTTTACTTTTGGAATTATAGATTTCAACTTCGTACATGAACGCGCCGGGAGAATCTTCCCATTGCAGCTCAACCGAAGATAGCTTTTTAAGGTCAGTGACCTTCTTTTGCCCCCACGAGGGAGCGAGAGCAAAAGTCAGAATAAAAAAAATAAAATTACTTAAGTTTCTTTTCATCTTTTTTATTTATATCTTCGACCTTGGCGGTTTCTTCAGGTTTCTTCTTTGTTGGATCAAATGAATAGTCCGATATGAGCAGTGCTAATTGAAACGCCTGCAGTTCTGGTAGATTTAACTTTTCACCTTTATCCAGTGCAAAATTTATAGTTTGTTTAAAGTTTCGAGGAGCTTTTGGCCCTTTAGCTAAAACACGAACGCATAGATTAAGTGCCTCTTTTAAGTTGAAGCCCAAATGTTTGTCGGTTTGAACATAGGTTAGGAATTTTCTAAAATCATCGTAAATCCCATTTGGATAGAGCTCCGTGTATTTAGTCAGGCGCAGCGCTAGGTCTAAACAAAGACCTTTGCTTAAGCTAAATTCTTTTTCGTCTGTACAGTATTTTACAATTTTGACGAAATCATCACGCAGTTTCGCCGGATCACCCTTGTAGTCTTTAGATAGCTCGTGAGAAATCCTATACGCTGTGCCGAAGTCGACATCCAGATAGTTTTCTAGAAATAATTTTTGAAATATAACATAAAAGTTTCTCGCTCGTTCAGTTTCAAATGATGAATATTCAAGCGCAACCTCAAAAGTCTTTTTCATATCGACGCCGGATTTTTGCAGTACGCGGAATACTTGCGAAAATCGCTCATACGCGCCGGAACAGTGCTTAGCCACCTTAAGTGCGGCTTTGATGGCTTGCGGTTCTGTAAATCCCAAGTCTTCTTGTTTGATCAGGAATTGATAGGTGTTTTTAAATTCGTCAGCGGTATTGCAAAGTCGAGGATCCGTTAACTTATCATACAACAAGCTATCATCGACGGCCGCTAGAGCGACACTGGCCGAGAGCACAGTAAGTAGAGCGACACTGATCAGTTTTTTCATTTTAGTAGTTCCACTGTAAAACTAAGCGTGGTGCCAAGTTCGCATAGGCATTGGCCTTATACATATCTGTATAAACTACGGGAGCATAAATTTTTCGTTTGTACTCAAGTTGTTTTTCATAATTTTCAACATACTTATTTTTGAAAATCAGTGGCAAGAACGCGGTTAGGATCGCGACTGAGGCATACATGTTGTAATCGCTACTGACGACATCCATTAGTCCACCAGCGGCAATGACGTTCGTTATAGTCGAAGCGTAGGCTAGCATTTTGATTAGCTCAGCTGGTTTTTGCATAGCTTCTTCAGATAAGCGTTCTCTTAAAAGCATAGATTTTTTGTCACGTCCTTTAATTGAATTAATTTTTTGAAGAGTGCTGTTGTAGGGTTCAGACGCCGACACAAAATAAGTTAACCCAAACCAAGCCGCCGACAAGCCGGCCGCCGCATTGACTTTAAAGTCAGCATTACGACGAAAATCCTCATCGTCTTCTTTACCCGCCTTAAATTTATTTTTACTCATCAGCGCAACAATCATTGTTGTTCCAGATGACACCAAGAACGGCCAGAACATCATGTAGCCATTGTTGGCTTCCATCTGACCATCCATTTGAATTCGTTCACTTGCGCGTGGAACGACTTGCAATTCAGGATAGTCCAATGAATTTAGAAACTGAGTTTCTACGTGCTCTGAATCCAGCTCTAACGTTTCTGCTTTTTTACTAGTCTCTATTTTTTGAACTTCTTTTTTAACTGGCTCTTGGGTTGACGCTTTTTTTTCTGCCTGAGCAAATGTGACCTGAGAAAAAATAAATGTAGTTAGAACAAATAGGTGAATGGTTCTTTGTTTCATGGATTTCCTTATAAAATTATATACTTATATTTTATAAGGAATCGCTAAGGTATATTAAGTGAATTTTGTTTTACCGAACCATCTTCAAGACTAAAGAGCGGCTGTGCTTTTCGTACCGATATAGATGTAAGCAATACCTAAACTGACAGGTACGCACTCGACCGATGAAAATTGAGCGGCTTTGTTCATCAAGCTCACGAAATCTTGACGACACGGAAACTGAGCCGATGAATTTTGAAGATACTCATAGGCATCTGTTTGTCCAGTGATTGTGCCGCCGATTTTTGGAAGAATTTTTGTCGAATAAAACTGGTAAGCCTTGTTCAGTGCCGGATTGGCGATTTGACCAAATTCTAAAACACACACTTTGCCGCCGGGTTTGGTCACGCGCGCTAGCTCTGAAATCCCCTTTATAGGGTCAGCTACGTTACGAATACCAAATGAAATACTAGTGATATCGAAAGAATTGTTGGCGTATGACAATGCTGTGACGTCCGCTAAGTCGAAAGTAATTGGCAGGTCTAACTTCGCTGCTTTAGCCGGAGCAAAGTCTAGCATTTCTTTGCAGAAATCAGTGCCAGTGACTTGGCCGCTCGTTCCAACAGCTCTTTTAAACTCGATTGCTAAGTCGCCAGTACCCGTTGCGCAGTCTAAAACCGCATCGCCTGATTTAGCGCCGCTCAGTTTAACTAATTTTTTTCTCCAAAGATGATGAATGCCCGCAGACAAAATATCATTCGCTTTGTCATAGCCAGAAGCGACTTTGGAAAACATGGATTTGATTTTTTGAGGATCAACAGTAGTCGTAGTAGTTGTCATTACATTCTCTGAAGTGAGCGATCTAAAGCCGTTAGAACTTTAGTCGTTTTAGTCATTAAGTTTTCGAAATTTTCAAACGTTAGTGCCTGCATACCATCCGACAATGCTTCTTTTGGATTCGGATGAACTTCCATGATCAAGCCATCAATACCTAAAGCTGTTGATGCCAATGCCAAATCGGGAACTAGATTGGCGATGCCTACACCATGCGAAGGATCGATAATCACTGGATATGGAGTATTTTTCTTAGCATAGATGGCAGAATTTAAATCTAGAGTATTGCGAGTCGATGTTTCAAAAGTACGGATACCACGTTCGCACAGGATAACTTTTGGTTTATCACTGCCTTGATTTACGTATTCAGCCGCATTCACCCATTCGCTCACAAGGGCAGCAAAGCCACGTTTTAATAATACGGGTTTGTCTTGTTTCGCGAGTTCTTTCAATAAAGCGTAATTGTGCATATTGCGAGAACCGACTTGGAACATGGAAACCATCGAATATAATTCTTCGATTTGACGTGGGTCAGTGACTTCAATCGTGATGCCCATGTCTAGTTCTTTAGTTACTTTTTGTGCGATTTCTAGAGCTTCGTTGCCTAAGCCTTGGAATGACTTTGACGACGTTCTTAATTTCCAAACGCCACCGCGTAAAAGACTAGCACCGTGTTCGGCAACCATTTTAGCTGTGCTGAAAAATTGTTGATAGCTTTCAATTGAACACGGACCAGCCATCACAGTGAATGAGCCATCGCCGACTTTGATTTTTTTAGAACCTGATTGAATTTCTATAACATGTTTTTCTGGTGACATAATTCTTTGAGTTTAGCATCATCCCTTTTGGGACGACTGTATTAAGTTAAAATCTTGTGAAAAGGCAATCTAGCATAGAAATAATTCGATTTACAAACTTTTTAAAAAACGGCGCTTTTGTTCGCAAACAAGGAATTTGGACTCTAGTTTCTGACCCAGTAGTGGATGCGAATTTAGGTGCTATTGGTACTATCACGACGGACTACTTATCTAAGCAGGTCTCAAGAAAATACTATAAAAATCAATGGGATATGAGCTCTGCTGAGTTTATACGTGTATTGGATTTGGCGCAGGCCGAGCTCGCATGCGATCGAGAAAAAATTATCATCAATTGGCAACCGGTCGACAAGGTTTCATTTGTCGAATCCTTTGAGAAAGCCCAAGCGGCCTTTAGAGCCGGCGAGGTAAAGAAAGTCGTCCCGTTCTCTGTGCAAAGAGGACGCTTGCAGCAGACGCTGACTTTGGCTCAAAAAATCTCGTTGTTGAAGAACCTGGCAGCAACACCTGAAAAACTCTACGCTTACGGAGAATGGTCGGTGGACAAAGGTTTCATGGGAGCAACACCTGAAATTTTGTTTGAAAAGAAAGGCCGAAAGCTTCAAACGATGGCCCTAGCCGGGACCTCGTCCAAAGATGTAAATCCCATCGATTTTTTAAATGATCCTAAAGAACGTAAAGAGCATCAATTTGTGGTCGATGATATTGTCGAAGTGCTTGGACCTTTAGGTAATGTGCATGTTGAAATGACGGCGGTTGTTGAGTTTCCCGCTTTGAATCACTTAGAAACTCGCCTGAATGTTGATTTAAAACATACAATTTCGACTGATGAGTTAATACGTAAAATGCACCCAACACCGGCATTAGGTATCTATCCTCGAAATGCCTATTTTGAAAAATTCCGTCAGTATCCGCTGCAAAGCGAGCGTGGTTTTTTCGGTGCTCCGTGGGGCATGGAAACCAATGAAAGTGCGTTGTTGCTAGTCGCTATTCGTAATTGGGACTGGAGCAAACGCGATGTGCAGATATTTGCCGGTTGCGGTGTCGTTCAGGAAAGCGTATTAGAAAAAGAATTTGCAGAAATCCTTAAAAAGATCGATTCTGTGAAGAGAATATTTTTTCAGGATTAATAAATGACCAACATGAAACTGTCCGCTGAAGTCATTCACCTTTTGTTGAAGACTGGGGTCAAAGAGTTTTGCATTTGTGCCGGCGCACGAAATTCGCCGCTCATTGAAACTTTTTATAAAAATCCTTTTATTAAAATTTATCATTTCTTTGAAGAACGCAGTGCTGCGTTTTTTGCGTTAGGTAGAATTGCATCGACTCGTAGACCAGTCGCCGTTGTTACAACGAGCGGAACTGCTGTGGCAGAAATTCTGCCGGCGGCTATTGAAGCGACCTATTCTAGTTTGCCATTGATTATAATTTCGGCAGATCGTCCGAAATCCTATCGCGGTTCTGGTTCGCCTCAAACGATTGAACAAGTGGGATTATTTTCTTACTACATTGAGGCCTGCTTTGACTTAGATAAAGAAAACACGCATTTTTCATTGAAGGGTCTAAGCTGGCGTAAACCAGTCCATGTTAACATTTGCTTTACTGAACCATTGATCGATCAAGACGCTATTGAATTACATGCGCCATTGATGGAAGAACGCATAAAGTTTCCAGAGACTTTTCCGTTAAACATGGTGGGCGAGATCCAGAAGTTCTGCAGTGTGCAGCGGCCGATTGTAATTTTAAGTACACTGCCTGAAAAATCTAAACAGTCAGTAGTTACATTTTTAAAATTATTAAAAGCACCTATCTATGCCGAAGGTATTTCTGGAATTAAAAATCACCCCGAATTAAAAGATCTGATGATCCTTTCTGGTGAAATGATGGTGAACTATCTTTTGGATAATAAAATCTGCACCGCAGTTTTAAGAATTGGCGGAGTTCCGACGTGCCGCACGTGGCGTGATCTAGAAGATAAACGTAAAGACTTGCCGGTGTTATCGATTGGTTTTAATCACTTTACTGGGCTTAGTCGCGAGATTACTCACTATACCGACATTGATGATTTAAGCCGCGTATATGTCGAGCCAATAAATATTAATCCAAGCGAATATCAAAATCGTGATCGCAAAAATCGTGGCGAGTTACTTCGTTTATTTCAAAAATATCCAAAATCAGAACCAAGTATGATTCACGTGCTTTCAAAACTAATGAAAGACAAGCGAGTCTATTTAGGAAACAGTTTACCTGTTCGTATGTGGGATTTGGCTGCGGACGAAAATTTAACTCCGAAGAATATCGTAGGTAATCGCGGCGCTAACGGTATTGATGGTCAGCTATCTACGTTCTTAGGTTGGTCGCAAGAAAACGAAGGCAATTGGGCCATCGTAGGCGATTTAACTGCCATGTATGATTTGCCATCGTTGTGGATTACAAATCAATTGCAAGCTCAAGATATCAATATCGTCGTTATCAATAATAAAGGCGGTATGATCTTTAAACGTATTTTTAATAAAAACATTTTCCTTAATCGCCATGAAATTAAGTTCAAATCTTGGGCCGAAATGTGGGGGTGGAAATATGAAAACTGGACCGAGATCCCAGAGTCAGTGACTTCGGGAACCCAGCGAATTATCGAAGTAAATCCGGAAGAAGAACAAACTGACCTTTTCTGGGATGAATGGGATCGGTATGTCAAAAGTTGACATTATATTCTTGCACGGCTTCCTCGGAGTCCCCTCTGACTGGAACGGTGTGGTTGAATGCTTGAAATTTGAGTTTGAAGATTCTGAGGTAAAGCCGACGTATCATGTTTTGGACTATTTCAATCAACCTAAATTAAGCCCAAGAAATTCTTTTGAAAACGTTGCCGGTGAGTTTGTAAATGTTATTGAATCTATAACGACCAGTTCAAGAAGAGTTTTAGTTGGCTACTCGCTAGGCGGGCGATTAGCATTACATATTTTTGAAAAAAACCCCGGGCTGTTTGAGCGCCTCGTATGCGTATCCACAAATCCAGGTTTTAAATCTTCGGACTTAGAAGAAATAATGGAACGTGACTCAAAAGATCAATACTGGTCTGAATTATTTTTACATGGCGATTGGAATGAAGTAGTTCAGAAATGGAATGAACAGGACGTTTTCCGTGATAGCGTCAACGAACCGGAACGTGAAAGCGGTAACTATCGTCGCGACTTGCTTGCAAAGTCACTTCTAAATTGGTCTCTAGCCAAGCAAACTAACAAGCGCGGTCTTATGAGACGGTTTCCTAAAAATATCACTATGGCTGTCGGTGAGTATGACAAGAAATTTTTGGAATTAACTCGTGGTCTTTTGAAAGAGATTCCAGATATCGGTATTAAAATTATTCCTCAAGCCAGTCATCGTGTGTTGTTTGATAATCCACTGGAACTAGCTCGAGTGATCAGGGCCAGTATCGTGAAAAAATAATTATTGTTGAGCATAGCTGAATTGATTTGTCGCGAGTAAAGTTCTGGCGGTCGTCTGCAGCCAAGGAATAAATGGTAAAATATTCGTATAGATACTATATGAATTGCATTGATCAACAGTACCTTGTGCGCCTCGTGAGGAAATTCCCCAAAGATAGTAATTACCGTTAGCCACTAAAAACGCTGGTCCACCAGAATCACCGTGACAATTGGCACGTCCGTAACGTTGCTCGACTTGAACTTCGGTTTGAGAATACTGAGAGTTAGTGATTGTTGTCATTACCTGCCGTAGAATGCCGGCTCCCGCCCTTTTTGTGACTTCATTTACCCCATACCCAACAAGCAGGACTGCAGAATTATTTTTCAAAGCAGAAGGATTTGGTAAAACAGTGGTAGCCCGATAGCCAGGGGGAGTTGAGCCCTGGTACTTTACAATGGCAATGTCCCCATGATCGACTGAGCGTTGTAGATTCATTTTCCAGCTGGGATGCCCTATGGCTCCAACGACGGTTCTGGCCATATCCTGCGTAGCTTTCGGAAGATTTTGCGTGAAAATAACAAGTAGTTTCCTTGGATCTTGTCCTAAACAGTGGGCGGCCGTCAGAACTAAATTGTTGCCAATCAGAGTAGCCGAGCAAATTGATTTTTTAAGAGTGTCATAAAGTAGAACGGAAAACTGAGCGGGTGAATCATTGGCGGCAACGTCTTTACCGCCAATGATTCCCGTGGTTGACGCTTCCCCTGACTCAAGGCCGACATTAGATTTCGATGCCGGCGCACACGCAACCATTGTTAACAGCGCTATCCCTAATAGGATAGACTTTCCCCTCGTAATCATTTTCCCCTCTTATCCTAAACTTTAAGCCTAAGCTTTTGTCTTAGGCTTTAATCCTAGCATCTTGCTGGGAACCCCTGGTGTAGCTTCTACAGAGGAAGAGGATTAATCGACAAGACGATTAATTTTCAACGAAGTATAAGAAATTGTTATGGGCCTTGGAGTTATAGTTTTTTGAAGGCCTCAGTTGCAGATATAAGCTCATGGCGAATTCCAGGCTCGCTCACAGAGTGACCGGCATCAGGAACAATTGTAAGTTTTGATCCGGGCCAGCTCTTGTGTAGTTCCCATGCGCTCTTCGCTGGGCAAACCACATCGTAACGTCCTTGAACGATCATGCATGGCAAATGCGAAATGTTTTTCACGTTCTCTAAAAGGAAATTTTCTGTATCAAAGAAAGCGTTGTTCATAAAGTAATGACATTCAATACGTGCGAACGGCAGTGCTTTTTCAGCCTCTTCATATTCATCGATAAAGTTTTTATCCATTTTCAATTTAGAAGTAGACGCTTCCCAGATGCTCCAGCGTTTCGCTGCTTGTAGTTGCTTTTCTTTATCTGTGCCAGTTAATTGCTGATAGTAGCTCTTAACCATTGTTCCACGTTGATTTTCTGGAATTTGTTTTTCGTACTCTTCAAATAAATCAGGGAACAAGAGAGAAGTTCCGCGTTGATAGAACCAATCAATTTCCCAAGGTCTGCATAAGAAAATACCACGCAAGATAAATCCTAAACACTGCTGAGGATGACGGATGCCATATGCAAGAGCCAGGGTAGATCCCCAGCTGCCGCCGAACACAACCCACTTGTCTATTTTTAGGTGGTTTCTGATTTTCTCAATATCAGAAACCAAATCCCATGTTGTGTTTTCATTGAGCTCTGCAAACGGAGTACTTTTGCCGCAACCACGTTGGTCAAACAAAACAATGCGATAGTATTTAGGATCATAAAAGCGTCTATGGTCTTCAGAAATACCGCCGCCAGGGCCGCCGTGCAAAAATACGATCGGTGTTCCGTTAGGATTGCCACACTCTTCAAAGTAAACAGTGTGTAAATCAGATACTTTCAAATATCCTGCATTGAAGGTTTTAATTTCTGGAAATAATTCGTTCATATAGTCTCCGTTAGATATTTGGCATGACTCTTTTTTTCTCGGCATCCAAGATAAAAGAAGCGTCGTAAGCCAACCTATTAATTTTTGCAAAGTCTTCGGTTGTAAGACCGAAGTTGTGAATCAGGTAACGATAGTCATCGCTTAGGTAGGTATTGAAAATTCCGGGGTCATCCGAATTGATCGAAACAGAGACTCCGGTTTTATACAAATCTAAGAACGGGTGATTTTTACGATTAATGAAAGCTTGAGTCAGAGCATTGCTGATTGGGCAAATTTCCAAATGAACATTTTTTGATTTTACAAAATCTATCACGTTTTGATTTTGAACAATTTGAATTCCATGACCAATGCGAGTCGCATGCAAAATTTCAATTGCCTCTTTCACGCGTTGAGGGGCCTTATTATCAGGTGTTTCACCCGAGTGTATAGTGATGGGCAGGCCGGCTTCATAGATTTTATCAAATAGCCATTTGAAGCTATTCGGATCAGCCGCGGCTTCGTTATCCGCTAGATCAGCGGCTATAAATGTACTTTTATTTTGAAGGGTAAAATCTAGAATTTTCTGTAAGTGTTCTTTCGACTGACCTCGCTGAAAAATAGAAATCAATCCGGTAGCGATAGGATATTTTTTTTGTGCCTGCTCGATACCTTTTAGTAAAGCCCCATGGATTTTATCATAAGATAATCCGCTGCCGCCTTGGATAAAATTGAGTGAAAAGCGAAGTTCAAGAATGCGAACTCCATCGTTGTAAGCATCTTCTAAAGTTTCAAATGTGAGTCGAGTAAGTACGGCCTCATTTTTTAATAGTTGTTGTGCACGAGAGAATTTTTTTAGTACCGATTCAAGATCCGTCATCGGCGATGTGACTAGAAGTTTGCTTTCAACTTCCGAATATTCAAACGAGTCGATCAGTTTAAATTCTTTAGCTAGTTCTACCAGTGTGGAATAGCGCCAAGAACAATCTAAATGTCTGTGAAGTTCAACTTTTGGTATACGCTTAGGGGAAAACAGAGAGGTCATGAACGGAGTATAGTAAAAAAAAAGGCGACTCGCAATGAGTCGCCTTATGCGTAATCAGTATTTAAAATACTAGAAACGACGAGCTGATAGACCTAATGATTGAGCTGCTTTTAAAGCATCAATGCGGCCAGCACCGTACGTGTTAGGATCTTGTCCAATTTTCGTTGCAGATGATTTGATTACGTTAACCAATTGTTCTGCAGAGATTTTTGGTTGTAGTTGATAGATCAACGCTACAACACCCGCTACGTGCGGAGTTGCCATTGAAGTACCAGAAAGTTCTCCATATTTATTGCCAGGCATGCTTGATTTTATCTTTACACCCGGAGCAACGATTTCTGGTTTTACGAAACTACCAGTTTTCCAAACAGCAGGACCGCGTGAGCTAAAGCTTGCGATTTGGTCATTAGCATCACTAGCACCCACAGTTAGAGCTGCCGGGCATCCGCCTGGAAGACCAACAGTTTTAGCACCTGGGCCAGAGTTGCCAGCTGCGAAAACGGGAGCAACTCCTAATTTCACCCAAGAGTTAACCGCTTGGCAAAGTGCATTGTTCGCTGGATCTTCACTCGCTGAAGGAGCACCGCCACCCCAAGAG
This sequence comes from uncultured Bdellovibrio sp., assembly GCA_964498705.1. Lineage (GTDB taxonomy): Bacteria > Bdellovibrionota > Bdellovibrionia > Bdellovibrionales > Bdellovibrionaceae > UBA2316. Next base: position 29,001 of record CAZCHT010000001.1, read on the forward strand.
TTACTTACGATCATCGCGCCGTCATCAGTTTCTGGTTTGCCATCTGGATCAACTACCCATTGCATAGCTAAAACTGCATTTGCGAAAGTTCCGCTGCCGTTTTTATCCAAGAATTTAGCACCGATGAAACGAACGTCAGGAGCTACACCGATACCAGTTCCAGAAGCAGCGCCGCCGCCAATAGTTCCAGAAACGTGTGTTCCGTGACCTTGATCATCATAGGCCGTTGTCTTTTTATTAACGAAGTCACCGAAAGCGATTACTTTGTTCGCCAAATCAGGATGAGTTCCGTCGATACCAGTATCAACCACACCCACGCGAACCGCTTTACCAGTTAAATCTGGTTTCGCTGCTCTTAATTGAGGGATGTTGATTTTTTGCAGTCCGTACGTCAATTGCGGCTCTTCACGCATTTGTGACGGAGCTAAAACGCGTCCACCAACGGGAGCGATTAATTGCATGTTCGAGTTTGCATGAACGTAATTAATAGATGGCTCAGCGGCTAAACGGCTAAGGTCTTTAACAGGAAGATCTAAGATCATACCGTTGATAATCCATAGAGAGTAATACTGATTAGTTACACCAGAACGACTCCATTGATTTAAAGTCTGAGCGAATTGTGCTTGGCTCGCTTTAGAGTTTTGCATCAATATGTTCTGAACTTGAGCACGAGCCTGTGCTGAACGAATTGGCGCCGCTACATTGCGAACGGCCGGGTTTTGATCTTTGAATGTTAAGATAACGCGGATAATGCGTGTATCTTGTGAACGATTCAAGAACGGTTGTAGTAACGGGTCGAATTGAGCTGCATTGGCTTGCAGTCCGAGACCAGCAACTAGTGCTAATAATAACTTTTTCATGTGAACCCCTTCCATAGTGGTTTGGTTTTTTAAAGCTAACCTAAAGTCTGTGAGATCCCTCACCCTCCCTGACCCAAAGTCGTGGATTAAGGTTATTATAAAAGTGCCACTTTGCAAGCTTGGCAAAGAACAAAATCCTTGAGAATTCATTTTTTTTAGGTCATCTATAGACCATGGTCTAGCATTCAAAGGATTTCGATTATGGAACCCATAAGCATTAGTAATAAATTATTCAACAATCCCAAACAAAACCTTAAATTCAGCGAAAACATATCACTGAGTGACGGGAGTCAAGTCGAGTTACCAGATCCACGTGCGACTCGCGCTCTGGTTTCATTAATGGATATGAATGCTGTACTCGGCGGAGCGGCTTCTCATTATGGAGGTCCCGCCGCGTTCGCAGAATTAATGAGTGCACTTCATGGCTTGATGTTTAACAAATCTGCGAAAGCGGGAAAAAGTTGGACTGAACAATTTCATTTCGTAAACGATGCTGGTCACTGTGAAAATGGTTTGTATGCATTGAAAGCGAATTATGAATTAGCCGGTTTGCAAGTTAACAGTTTAAAACACTTTCGATCTATCACATCACCTCTGACTGGCCACGGTGAAGTTCACTTGTTCGGTGAAGGTGTGTTTATGAGTAATGGTCCACTAGGATCTGCGTTTCCACAAACTCTAGGTCTTGCGATGGGCGAAAAATTATCAGAGAAAATGCGTACGACCGTTTGCGCGATTTCAGATGGTGCCTGCATGGAAGGTGAAGCCCGCGAAGCGATGGCCAGCGTTCCTGGTTTAGCAGCGAAAGGTTTACTGGCTCCCTACGTTTTAATTATTAGTGATAACAATACAAAGTTAAGCGGACGTATCGACAAGGATAGTTTTTCGATGGCGCCAACATTTGATTCATTAAAAACTTTAGGTTGGGATGTGATCCAATTAGAAAAAGGTAATGATTTGAAAGCGTGTTACGAGGCTATTCAAACGGCTTTAGATAAAGCCGCGAGAAACCCTAAAGTCCCAGTAGCGATTCACGCAAAAACGGTGAAGGGTATTGGAACTAAAAAAACAGCAGAGAGCAGCTCGGGCGGTCATGGATTCCCACTGAAGAGTCCAAAAGAATTAGCCGCCTTCGTTTCTGAGATTTATGATGGTAAACCGTATCCAAAAGAATTTGACGTGTGGATTGAAGAGTTAATTCAACTTGAAAACCAAATCATCGCGAGCGGTAAAAAAGATTCCGGCGAGAAAATTCAAAAAGGTGTAGCGAGCGCAATGATTCAAGCTCGTAAAGCTGGCTTTCCGGTTTTATCTGTAACATCTGATTTGCCAGGCTCAACCGGCGTAGCTGATTTCCGTAAAGAATTCCCAGAAGCTTCGTTTGATGTGGGCGTTGCGGAAAGTAACATGGTTTCAACAGCCGCTGGTTTATCTAAACTTGGCTATATCGCGGTTGTAGATACATTTGCTCAGTTTGGCGTAACTAAGGGTGCATTGCCATTAACAATGGCTTCATTATCTGAAGCACCAATCATCGGAATTTTTTCGCACACGGGTTTTCAAGATGCGGCCGACGGTGCGTCTCACCAAGCCCTAAGTTATGTAGCGATGTTGTCTTCAATTCCGTACGTGGATGTCTACAATCTTTCATGCAGCGAAGAAGCTCATGAACTTGTGAAGCAAGCTATTGAGTCTTTCCCTACGGATTGCAAAAAGGGCGTAACGCCAAGATCGAAAATTTTCTTCTTGGGTCGTGAAAATTTCCCTAAAAATTACGGCGTGACCGGTTTTAAACTCGGTCAGGCGCAAATTGTGTCTGAAAACTTGAAAAGCAAAAACATCGTGATTGTTGCTTCTGGCTCAACAGTCCAGTCCGCAGTGACGGCCGCTGCGAAATTAGAAAAAGATGGTATCGGCGCTGTGGTTGTAAACCAATCGCACTTAAATTCATTCCAAAAAGATTTCTACGCGGCAACGTTGAAAAAATCGAATGGCCATATGGTCGTTGTTGAAGATCACCAGAAAATTGGTGGCTTGGGACAAGGATTACAAGCATTCTTGAATGAAAATCGAATTGAAAATCGCACTATTCATTTAGCTGTGGATGGAAAATTTGGACAAAGCGCTTATACGGCTGAAGAATTATATCAAAAGCACGGTCTAAGCGCGGATCATATTGCAAAAGCTGCTAAGCAGCTTCTGCTTTAGAATGTGATAGTTTATCTAAGCTGACGATTTGTTGATCAGTAAATACAGATACAATATCGACGAGGATAATGACTTTCTCGTCGTATTTTCCCATACCCGTAATAAAGTCAGTAGCTTTAGACTCACCTAGAGTTGGTGCTGCCTCGATATGTTTTGCTTCTAAAGTTACAACTTCTTTTACAGAGTCCACTATTAAGCCTATTTGATTCAGTGGCGTATCGATCACGATAACGCATGTATCACGAGTGTAAGTTTCAGCTGCTAAACCGAAACGTTCGCGTAAGTTAACTACCGGAATAATTTTACCGCGTAAGTTTGTTACGCCTTTGATAAAATGCGGAGTTTTTGGAACTGGTGTGATTTCGCCTACGCGATTGATTTCACGAACGTTTTCTATGGCCACGCCATAGAATTCAGTTTTCAATTTGAATGTTAAGTATTGTCCAGGCTTCGCTAAAGATACGCTCATACGCACTCCTTCTATACAAATAACTAGTCGTAATTCGAGGGCAAAACTTGAGCTCAAAATTAGTCAAGGTTACTTGATGGTTTTAAGCGTATCAGAATGAATCAAGATGATCTAAGTGTGGTGGTCTAGAATGTGTCAATATTTCTTTTCAGTACTAGGATTAAGTCACTAGTTATCCGAAGAAAATGCAACGATCCAGCGAGGGCATATGTCTGACGATAATTCGTTTTTTGAAGAACTACAGACCGATTTTTTGAATGAAATTTCATTTCTGTTAGAAACATATGAAGAGCATATGTTGGGACTAGAGAATGATGACGACAAGAAAGAACATCTGACACAAATATTTCGTGTGGCCCATTCTATTAAAGGCGGCGCCGCGGCTGTAGGCTTCCAAGATTTTTCACATTTCGCCCATCACGTTGAAGATTTGTTGAGCGTGCTTCGAAACTCACCGGAACTTGTCACGTCTGAAGCGATTTCGGTTCTTTTAAAATCAGGCGATGAGTTCAAGAATCGTGTTTAAATGTTACGTGATAATGACAAGTCGGCGTGGGATGTGTCTGCTCTAGAAAAAAAGATTAGTCAGATTTTAGCGGGCTTAGGTAACGGTAGTGTTTCAGCTGAACAGGCACCTACCCCAGTTAAAGCTACTACTCCCAGTGTGGCCGTAGTTCCTCAAGTGGACGAAGTTGATCATACTAATTACGATTTGCTTCAAGAACTAATGTCAGAGCTTCCTCAGGACGTTTTAGCAGAGTATGAAAAAGTTGGAGTACCTGCTGGTGCAAGTGCGACTCCAGAGTTAAAAGTCGTCAGTGAAGTTGTGGCCGTGAAATCGGCTCCTTTAGCTGAAGCTAAAAAAGAATCTCTATCTGCTTCGCCTACCAAGGCAGCTGGTAAAGTTCATGTGAATCAAATCATTAAAGTCGATACTACTCGCGTAGACAATGTCTTAAATGCTGTCGGCGAACTGGTCGTTTTAAAAAATCAAATCGTTCAAAATGAAATTGTCAGAGATGGAAATAATTCAGAACTAGCAGCTATAGTTGATCAGATTGATAAAGCTGTACGTGAATTATATGACAAGACATTAAGTATCCGAATGACACCGTTGAAATCTTTATTTTTAAAAATTCAACGTATCGTGCGTGACGTGTCTTTAGATTTAGACAAACCAGTTAACCTTGAATTAAAAGGTGAAGAAACTGAAGTTGAGCGTACCGTGTTTGAATTACTGGGAGACCCGTTGGTTCACTTAGTAAGAAATGCAATGGATCATGGCATAGAGAAAAAAGAAACTCGTAAGAAAAATAATAAGCCCGAAATAGCGAAAGTAACAGTAGCCGCAAAACAAATGGGCGGTAATGTTATTATTGAAATTTCTGATGATGGCGGCGGAATTAACCGCGAAAAAGTATTACATAAAGCTATCGAGAAAAACATTGTTCCAGAAAATGTGAATCCTGATAAATTAACAAATGAAGAAGTATTCAAATTTATCTTTGCGGCTGGTTTTTCGACAGCAGATAAAATCAGTGATTTATCTGGCCGTGGCGTTGGCTTGGACGTGGTTAAATCTAATATTGAGCGTGTTAATGGTAAAATCAATATCGAGTCAAAAGAAGGACACGGTTCTGTCTTTAGACTTACGATTCCTTTAAGTACAGCAATTACAGATGGTATTGTCGTTCAAATTAAAAATGAACGTTATATTTTGCCTATCTATACTATTAAAGAAATTATTCGCGTTAAAAAGAACATGCTGACTCAACTTCCTGGTAAAGGCGTAGTCGCTAAAGTCAGAGAAAGTTTGTACAATGTACTTGATCTAGATCCTCTTTTAAATGAACTGGCGAAAAAGCGACAAACAAAAAATACATATGCTTCTATGGATCGTGGTAATCGCAATGATGAAATCATGCTAGTTATTATTGAGTCGGGCCATCTAACATCGGCACTGCCAGTGGACGATGTGTTGGGTCAAGCACAAGTGGTTGTGAAGAGCCTTGCGATGGGACTAGAGATTCCTGAAGTTTCTGGAGCCGCAATTTTAGGAGACGGAAAAACTGTGTTGATTTTAGACCCAGGTCAAATCATTCGTAGTGCAACTCCTCAGGCGGCTGCTTGAGTGCTGCAAAGAATTTAAATCAACAACCGGTATATCAGGAAGAGTTTAAGTTAAGCCAAGAAACTTATATGAAGTTTGCAAGCTACATATATGAATTGGCTGGGGTTAACTTGCCTTTTAATCCTAAAAATGAAGCATTAGTTAAAAATAGACTAGCTAAGATTCTGCGTGCGTATAATAAAACATCGTTTGAACAATACTGGATGTTTTTAAAAAGCGCAGGGCCCGCCGAAACACAAGAGTTCATCTCGGCATTGACGACTAACATGACGTCGTTCTTCCGTGAAGCGGCTCATTTTACATGGTTCGGCAAAGCTGTTAAAGCTCATTTTGAAACTTTATATTCAATGCGAATCTGGTGTGCCGCCGCAAGTACTGGCCAAGAGCCTTACACAATTGCCATTACTGTATGTGAAGCAATCCCTGAAAAACAAAGGGCCGCCGTTAGAATTTTAGCCTCTGACATCGATACAGATGTTTTGAAAAAAGGCGCCCTTGGCTACTATAAAGAAAGCGACATGAGCGGTATCACTAAAGATATCATGTTTAAGTATTTTGATCGATCAACTCAAGATGGCGAAACTATATACCGTGTTAAAGACTTCATTCGCGAAATGGTACATTTCTCGCAATTCAATTTGATTGATCAAAAATACGAGTTCAAAAGACCTTTTGATTTCATTTTTTGTAGAAATGTTTTGATCTATTTCGATGACAAGACCGTGCAAAAAGTTGTGGAAAACTTGGCTTTATCTTTAAATCCCAAGGGACATCTTTTATTGGGTCATTCTGAGTCTGGAAATATTAAAAATGAATTGATTACACCGATGTCAAAGGCGATCTATCAAAGGAAAGCCAAATGAGTAAGATCAAAGTACTAATTGTAGATGATTCAATGGTTATCCGGAAAATGCTTGAGAAGATTTTTGCCACTGACTCTCAAATTGAAGTCATTGGAAGTGTTGGGGATCCCTACCAAGCGCGTGAAAAAATTTTCGAATTAAAACCAGACGTAATGATGTTAGATGTCGAGATGCCGAAAATGGATGGCATTACATTTTTAGAAAAAGTAATGAAGCATTTTCCAATCAAGACGATCGTATTCAGTTCGGTGGCGGCTCATGGTTCACAAACCTATCTAAGGGCCATCGAAGTCGGCGCTGTTGAGGTTTTAGAAAAACCATCGATCGACGTGGCTAAAAATCTAGAAAATATCGCAAGAAATATCGTGCAAGTTGTAAAAGACGTGCACAATTCAAAGATGATTCAAAAGGTTTCCTATGAGGCGAAATATACTTCAGAAAAGAAAGTGAATCATTCATTAGCCAAGACAACTAATCAAGTTCTTGCGATTGCATCATCAACTGGTGGTACGGAAGCATTAAAGGCATTGTTTAAAAATATGCCGGCAGATATCCCAGGAACAGTAGTGGTCCAACATATGCCACCAGGATTCACGAAAACATTTGCTGACCATTTAAATACAATATTCCCATTCGAAGTAAAAGAAGCACAAGAAGGCGACGTGGTTCATCCCGGTCGCGTGTTGATTGCACCGGGAAATTTTCATATGGAAATTCGCCGTCAAGGTGCAAAGTACGTTGTGACTCTTCATCAACAAGTGTCGCTTCATAACGTACGCCCGGCAGCAGATTATTTACTGCGTTCAGTGGCTCAGTACGTTGGCGCAAATGCTGTGGGTGTTGTTCTAACAGGAATGGGTAAGGATGGAGCTGAAGGTCTTTTGGAAATGAAGAAAGCCGGAAGTTTTAATTTTGCTCAGGATGAAAAAACCTGCGTGGTTTACGGTATGCCGTCGGCTGCCGTGAATGTTGGGGCTATCGATAAGATCTTGCCACTGGATCGTATGGCACAGGAAATTTTGAATCATATTAAGAAGTCGTCCGCTGCCTGAGAGTTTGGGAAAACCTCCAAGTTTTTTATAAGGAATATAAAAATCAACTTCTTTCGTTGAGGCTGATTTGAAATAAAATTCTCAAACCTTCTGCCGATATTCATTCCAAAACTACCGGCAACTCATAACTTATCACTCGTCTCCTTGGCTCCGTGCTAACATCCTTAGATAATAATTTTGCCGAAGAGCCTGTCAAAAAAACCTGAGCCTCTGATGTTTTTCATATAAAATCTACCGCCGATGTCCCACAGTTCTCTACGTTCATTTTAGTTCGGCAGTCAGCCATTCAACGTCACTGTATTTTTTTTAGACACGCTTATTCTGCCAAAAGCTGCCTTTTTTAAAAGAGGTTGGTCCCTTAATAGCAAGGAATAAGTATGACGTTCAATTTTTGAAAATCAATGGAATATCACATCCATAATAATGAAAGGAATAGAATATGAAATTATTAACTTTAGTGCTGAGTTCGCTATTATACAGTGTTTTAACTTTGGCTCAAACTCCCTCAATTGAACAGATAGAAAATAGCCTTAATGATACTCAATGGGTCGGTGGCGCCGGAATTGGAAAATTACGAACTGGAGGGCCGGCACTATATATTAAGGCCGAAATGGCATTTCAAGTAGATAATGGTCATCTTTATTATCTTTCAAGTATATTGGGTGGACTTGATAAAAAAATTGATTCACGCGCAAAAGGGCTTTGTATTAACTCACCACCAAGAGAAGCACAACTTGTAGTTTCTGAAGATGGAAAATCAATTGATGGAAATGTTGTATTGCCTGATTATAATGTGGAAACGGGAACACATACTTACTATACTATTCCATTGAAAAATTTAAAAATTGTTGACGAAAAGAACCTTATATTTACATCTATTCCAGTCAATATTAAGGGTAATCCGATTAATGTAAGATACAAACTTTCTAGAAAACAATCAAAAACTACAGATGAATTAGCTGCTCAACTAAAAAACTGTTTAATAGAAAAACCTTGGATTAAATAAAAATTGGCATCATTCCGAGAGGTTAGTTATGTATTTTGGTGAATTTAGGTTATCAAATACCATTTTAAATTGTTAGAACTGGCCCCTTAGCCTGCAGCTAAGAGGAGATTTGATTTCTTCAAATTCAAATTATGATGAAGGCAAACAGTCGCCAAATGCAAATTAAGCATCTCAGGCTTCTTTGCGGCGCACCAAGTTCCTCTAATCAGTCTATAAGTCCTAGCTCTTATAGAGTTCAAGTGTCGTTTTTTTTTGGCTGAAACATTCTCCTGGCGTAGCACAAGAGAAGTCCTTCATGCAGTGAGAGCAATACTAGCGCTGCACGGATTTATGATCAGAAGATCAGTAGAAGAATCCGGAAATCTTAACCACTGAGTTCGAGAATTGGCTCGCATCGGATTTTTAAATCAAATGGGGCAGTTAAATTTAGTCATGAGGGCCACACTCCCAAAATGTGGGCATTGATAAGATTTTATTCTAAATGCACAATAAGGGGCCAGTTCCTAAATTGTTCGTTGACCGCTCACCGAATCAATCTGCTTCTTCCAAAAAATATAATCGGAATACTTATAAAGATGTTCATACAAGCAAAGCTCATTCGCTATGCTCAAGTATGGATGTGATAGGAATCCTTGTTTTCGGCGTTCGCCTTTGCGAATGAAAGTTTCGATGTTTAACAGCGATGGCATAAAGCTTATCGTCTTGAAAAACTGAATGGCTTCTTGTTTGAAAACGCCGAGTTCGTCTTTCATTAGTTTATTCAGTAGTGGATTTGCTTCTAGGTTTTCTTTTCCAATATCAACCGGATCGATCGCGGCTTTGATGAATGCGTATAGGAAAACTAGGTATAAACTTGATGGCTCTGTATCTGTCAGTGCGATTCGTTTTAAATCATCCAAAGTATTTAAAAATACAATTTGGGCTTCTTGATTTAGGAACAAATCATTTAGTGATGGCAGGCAGTATTGAAGTATATTTAGATCGAACATTTCTAGGAATGTTAATCCTGGATCTTTTAAGCGCAGAATTTTTAGGAACTCTTCGCGTTTACGAGGGAGGATAGCATCCTTTAAGCATGATCCATCGGATTCGATGGCGCTTCGAAGGCTCGCTTCTAGATTGAAATTTAGTTTATGGGCTAGTCGGATTCCGCGCAGGATGCGAATTGGATCTTCTTTCAAGCGGGCCACGGGATCGCCTATGATGCGGATTGTACGGGTTTCAATGTCGGCCATACCGTTACAGTAATCGAGCATCTTTTTCTTTAATGGGTCATAGAAAAGTGCGTTCACTGTAAAATCCCTGCGAACAGCATCTTCTTCCACGTTTCCATAAAAGTTATCTTCATTTATGGTTTCAGAATCAGGAGCGTTGTCGTCTTCAATTCCACGACTACGACGGAACGTAGAAACTTCATATTGAGCAGCACCACGGCGAACCAGAATTAATTTGAACCGTCGGCCAATTAAAAAGCTGTTAGGAATAATTCGGCGCACCTCTTCGGGCTTTGCAGAAGTTGCTATATCATAGTCTTTTGGATGTTCGTTCACTAACAAATCGCGTACACAGCCACCAACCAGGTAGGCTTCAAAATTCTTTCTTTGTAGTCGTTCGACTATTTCGACCGCTTTGTAGTCGATCCAGTCTTGGTGCAATTCGGGACGCATCTTTTCAAACTAAAGGATTTGAATTCGATTTTCAATAGCTGACAACCATGTTAATCGGTAAAGGCATGTCTATTTTGGATAATTTTAACTATCGCATCACCGGAGACGACCATTTACCCAAGGTTGTCTTTCTGCATGGGCTCATGGGATTTCTAAATAATTGGGGGTCAGTGACCCGGCGGCTATCGTCCAAATATCAGTGTTTAGTTTATGATCAGCGGGGCCATGGTAAATCTATGAAACCCTTGTCTGGCTATCATCCCAAGGACTTTGCTGACGATCTTTTTCAGATTTTAGAGGCCCTTGGTTGGAGCTCGATTAACCTTGTTGGTCATTCGATGGGCGGTCGTAATGCCTTATATTTTAGCTATCTTCACCCTCATCTTTTAAAAAGTTTAGTGATCGAGGACATCGGACCCGAGGGTGACCCGGATAATTATTTATATTACCAAGACATGCTGAGGGTGATCCCGACTCCGTTCACTAGTAAACCAGAGATTCAAAACTACTTTGAGCATCGTTTTGCGAGTGATTTTAAGACCAAAGAGAACCCAAAGACGATTATTCCGTTCCTGATGGCTAATTTGGAAGAAAAGGCGGATGGAAAGTATGATTGGAAGTTCTCTAAACAGGGAATTATCGATTCAGTTAAGCAGGGTCGAAGTGACGATTCATGGTCCTTAATCGACCATATTTCGGTTCCGACACTGTACATGCGTGGGGAAAACTCTAAAGATTTGAAAAAACATGTTTTTGAGCAGGTTCTTCTGCAAAATAAGCTTATTACAGGTGTCGAAATCTCTGACGCGGGACACTGGATTCACTCGGACCAACCCGAGGTATTTGCGAAAGAACTTGAGTCCTTCTTAGATAGGATAAATCATTGAATCTTTAGATCTTTAGTGACAGAAGTAGACATACTTATTGTCACATACCTGCTTATGGAGATGCCTTGGAATTTACTGATTGGAACTTACTTCCTGATTTACATAAAAACATAATGGATCTTGGCTACAAGATCCCTACACCGATTCAAGAACAAGCCGCGCCGATTATCTTAAAAGGTCAAGATTTAGCGGGTTTAGCGCAAACCGGTACGGGTAAAACAGCGGCGTTTTTATTGCCACTGATCGATCGTGTTCTTCGTTCACAAACTCCATCTGAAGATGAACTGACCGCTCAACGTAAATTTCCAGACTGGAAATCCAACAATTTCATTTTAGTTTTATTACCCACGCGCGAATTAGCGGAACAAGTTTACGATAATTTTGGATCGTTCACTAAAGGCATGAACCTACATTCGATTTCTGTATACGGTGGTGTTGGTTACGATAAACAAAAAACAGCGCTCAGAAATGGCGTGCAATTTATTTTCGCAACCCCAGGTCGCTTGATCGATCTATACAAAGAACATTTGATTGATTTGCGACTCGTTCGCGCCATCGTGTTCGATGAAGCGGATCGCATGTTCGATATGGGCTTTAAAGACGACATGAAATTCATCCTGCAGCGAGTACCTCGTGAACGTCAGTTCCTTGTATTCAGCGCGACTTTAAATTTAGATGTATTAAATACGGCTTATCAATTTGGTGCTAACCCAGTTGAGATTAATATCTCTCGTGATAAAGCCACTGCAGACAACGTTAAAGATTTTCTATTCCATGTTGGCGATGGTGAAAAACCGCAAATATTATTGTCGCTTCTTAAAAAGCAGAATCCTAAACAGACAATTATTTTCACAAACTTTAAAAATAACGTGGAACGTGTAGCTCAGTTTCTTTCTGAAAATCAGTTTCCAGCGATTGCCATTTCAAGTTTGATGACTCAGCAGCAACGAACACGTGTTCTTGAGCAGTTCAAAGCTGTGAACGAGCAAAATATCCTAGTAGCCACAGATATCGCCGCTCGCGGTTTGGATATTCAAGGCGTAGATTTAGTTATTAACTACGAATTGCCAATGGATTGTGAAACCTACGTTCACCGTATTGGTCGCACAGGTCGCGCGAACGCAGAAGGTACGGCACTGAATTTATGCAGTGATCGAGATTTGGATTCGTTAAACCGTATTCAAGATTTTTTAAAACGTAAAATTGACCAAGCCTATCTAGAAACGACAGAATTAATTACGGACTACGCGCCATTTTCTGATCGTGATCGCAATCGTTCACCTCACGGTGGCGGCGGCCAAAAAGGCGGTAAAGATTTCCGTGGAGGTCGCAGACCTGAACGCGGTCCTCGTCATAGTGGTGGCAAGCCAGCTACTCAAGGTCAGCAAGGTGGTGGTCAGAATAGAGATCGTGACAACCGAGACAATAGAGACAATCGTGGACCTCGCCCACCCAGACAAGATCGTGGTGATCAACAACCACCACCACAGCACCAAAACCGCAATGGAGCGGCTGCACATCAAGGCAAGCCAAGCCCGCAACACGGTCAGCAAGCTAAACCCGCTCATCAAAACGGAGCGACTCCGTTTAAGAAAGAGGGAACTGCGCAACAGAAGCCAAACAATCCACGTTATAAAAACGGGAAACCAAATTACTCGAAAGGTCCAAGATCTTACGAGAAAAAATCAACGTCGAAACCTGATATGGTTAAAGCGGGTGGCCTGAAACAGAAAGTGGTTGGATTCTTTAAGAAGATTTTCTCTTAATATCGCACTAAAATATAAAATTAAATAATTTCTAAAGTTGGACGCGGAATAAATTAACTGCGTCCACGACGGCTTTAGGTCGGTACGTCTTAGAGATCTGATCCCAATTAAGTTCGCGCCAGCCGAACAATTCATACACTGAATTTTTTTGTGAACGCTCTGTTAAAAACTGAAACACTTCCATATTAGGATCGATTAAATTTCGTTTTGAAACCAGTGACGGTAAATGAAAATGTGCAAACATCTCTTCATTGTTTAGCTGCGCATAGTTTAAAATTCCGGCTTTAGTTAGGTGTGCAACTTTTTCGGCAGTCAGTGGGTTACACGTGTAAATCAATAGTAGTTTTTCAGTGTATTCTGTGTACTTTAAAAGCTCTTTCATTCGCAGAGGGCGACATGATTCCACTACGATTTGGTTAGCGTACCATTTTGAAAACGAAGATAACTTGATTGTCTTTTTGATAGGGAAAACTGAAAAATCATCACCATTAGATAATGCGACTAAAGACGATTCATTATTCTTGAATGGCTTAAGCATAGATTCAGAGCCATCAAATGTGGCTAGCTTTAAACCTTCTTTAAATATTACTAAATCAAATTTTGATTTATCAACGATGTTTACAAAGTTGATCTGATTAAAGTCTTTAATAATAGATGCTAACATAGCTTTGTTGGCATTTTTTGCTGGGAAGTATTCATTCAAGTGCCAGAATGAAGACATGGATTGAATATAGTTAGAAAAACTAGCTTCTTTTAACAGCGATTCATCGACGTTAAAGTTTTTAACACGGCTAAGGACAAACTTAAAAAGCTGACTCTTTTCGCTTAGGCTTAGGCGCTGATATGATGATACCCACGACTGATTGAATTTATGTTGCAATCGTTCTTTTATAAAATCAGTGCGCGTCTCAAAAAACTGATAATGGCGATTGATACACAGCTGCCATTTAGGTGTTAGCTTCCAGTCGCTGATGCAATTGGAATGGCTGCTAGATTGAATGGACTTCCAAAAAACCGGGGCATGAGTCTCGCTTTGCGCAGGTAAAATCGGATCACGGCCAACTACAGTGTAGAAAATAAAGTTCGTTAGTGTTTCGTGAAGCAATTCAAAGCGTGGCACATTTCTATTTTGATCTTCTACCCAATGTTTAATGATCGCATAAGGCAAGATATCTGTGGTGTCGACTAAGCCAATGGGAAGAGATACTCGGCGACGAGTTATAACCATTTGAGTGCTATCGTCTGATAAATTTAATACGAATCGAGATGATGGAGTTAGAAAACTAAAAACCTCTAACTGGTGATTTATTGAATCAGATAATTTAATTGTCTCTTTGGACCATTCTGCAGAACTATTTGTATCGCAAGATGGAACCGTCGTTTTCTTCCATTCGATAGCAGCGATCGTGCGATTTTTAACGCAAATTCTTTGCGCTGACGAATGCGAAATGATCAACACAAAGATACTTCCTAGTACGATTGCTGACGCGAGTAGAATTTTAGAAAAAACGGATTGAAATGGCACTAAAAAGGTATGGCCTTGATCTGATTCTGAGTGAACAAAAATTGATCATCTTTGAATTTTTTTTAGGGTTGGGATGGACTTAGTTCGTTTAAACCGGTGTTACGCGAGGCCACAAGGCATTTCCTTTGCTGTAGTCCTAAGCTCAATCGGAATTCTTTAATTGAGGGGTGAGGGGCATGATCGCACGGAAGGGTATTGTAGCATTATTAATATCTGTCTTTGTGTCCTATTTCGCCATTGGTTCGACTCTAAATTCATTCTGCCATTTCGCTCCCGGAGCTACGTCTATTCAAGGCACCAACATTGATGAAAAGCTGCCGATTGCCTCTGTTTCTAAATTAGTAACATCCTATTGGTCATTGATAAAATTAGGTAAAGGGCATCGGTTTGTTACAAAAGTATTTTATAAGAAAGATACTGATGGCGCTTTCGTACTACATTTTCAAGGTGGCAGTGATCCCTACTTTAGCAAAGAGTTTCTGCATCTAGTGATTTCAGAACTAAACAACAAAGGTATCAAGTCGGTAAAAGAATTGTCCTTTGATGAAAATTTTAAATTCGTATGGAATGTTAATAGTCATGCAACAGCAATAGGTGATTACACACCTGAGTCACCAACGCCAGATGACGTAATCAAAAACTTAATGAAGGTTAAAAACTTAACAACCGATTACGCAAAAACCGTACAAGCAGCTAAAGATCAGGGCGTCGCGATGAATCCGATTGGTCAGTTGCTAGTGCGAAAATTTAAGTTTGAAAAATCATCTGATTTTGCTGCCAGCACATATAGCTCGTTAGCTTTTAAATCATCACCTTTGCAAGTTTTGTTGAAAGAGATGAATAGAAATTCAAACAATTACGCCGCCAATTTGATTTTTGAATTTACTGGTGGTGCTGCCGATTTTAAGAAATTTGTCGAGAAGCGATTGGGATTCACTAGGGATGACATTGAATTATTCAATGGATCCGGGAACAAACTGACTGTCGATGGTCTCGGGAACTACAATTCAGCTCGTTGTACGGTTGTGCTTAAGATTTTACTCGATTTTGAAAGTGTCTTGAAGGCCCAGGGTTTGAAATTCGAAGACATCGTCAGTGTCGTGGGTGCTGACTCAACATCTTCTTCCAGTGCGCTTTATAAGAATGAGACGACTGAAAATTCGGTGATAGCAAAAACAGGTACGGTGTCTCCGGCCATTTTGTTAGCGGGTATTATTTCAACTCGTAAAGGTAGCGTTTATTTCATGTACAATATGAAGACCAATGGAACACGTCGCGACTGGCGAGATGCTCAGAAAAAGATAAAAACTCAAATAACCACAATGATTCAAAAGGAATACAACGGTGGTGTGCCCATTAGTTATCAATCTATTAAGTTTTTCCCATTTGATAAAGAATCAGAAGAGACGACCTATGCCAGTCGTCCGTAATCAGTATGGAGCAATTAAGGTGCGATTTCGCAAATAGGCTTAGCCCATAAAAAGGTACGTTTGGTTTTTTGAATGTCAGGCACCAAGATTTTTAAGAAGATTTGAAATTTCTTTGGTGATTTTGATTTCGGGCATACAGGGTAGCCAATTTTAATTTCTTTTGGCACTTCAATCGAGGCTAAGAAGTCTGACCAGCATTTTAAATGAGTCTTGTCCGAGTTAAAATCACAATCAACTAGGTAGCGTTGAAAATACTCTAACGCCGTCGTTTTTTCCGAAATAGGTATGATCTTCATCAGTGTATTGTTGTTCTTGATTCCCGAGAACGTCATTTGTCCTGATTCTAAGTTATAAACTTCAAACTTAGTTCTGGCGCTTAACTCATCTGGATCTTGGGCGAACAAGAAACGTCGGAACATTCCTAAATACGAAGCTCCGCCCGACTCCAGCTTCTTGAATGTATCCATTTTGATATCTTTGCAGTACGTTTCAGGTTGGATTTTTTTATCGAGTGCATTTTCTTTGTAGTAAATATTTTTACCCAAAAATCCGGGCTCTTCTTTTTCAAGAAGAATGTATTTTTTAAATACGAAGCAGATTAGTTTTATTTTTTCATCTTCAACGACTTCGCTGTCTTCTAGCATTTGCGAATTTTTAAAAACCGGTCGGTCGAAATCAGCAAATGCTTTCGGTAGAACAAAAAATAAAGAAACAATAATAAAACTTTTCATCGTTCAATATTGACTCGTTTTCGAATGTTTTTCTAGTCTTTTCTCGCGTGGACGATTTTTTGCGTCGACAAAAACGACTTCAGGCTTGTAGCCTTTCGCTTTTTCGATCGGCATGCTCGCGTAAGCAACGATAATAACTAGATCGCCTTTTTGAACTAGTCGAGCTGCTGCTCCATTCAAACAAACCTGGCCTTTTTTTCCTTCGATAACGTACGTGGTAAATCGTGCACCGTTATTACAGTTTAAAATATCAACTTTCTCATGCACAAACAATCCAGCTGCTTTAATTAATTTTGGATCTAGTGAAATAGAACCTTCGTAATTTAAATCAGCTTCTGTTACAGTTGCACGATGAATTTTACATCTCATTAATTCGATATTCATATTAACCTCACGATTCCTTCATGTTCATTGAAAGTGATGCAAGCAAACCTTTTAAAACTAAATCGGGGATGATCCGATTAAATACTTTTTCTTTTTCAAACAAATGCGAAAATCCACCGGTGCCGATAATAAATGGGGGATCGTTAGGAAAGCATTCGGCTTCTAAACGTTGGCTGATCTCTTTGATTTGGCCAAGGTGTCCATAGTACAAACCGGATTGGATGCTTTCTACTGTAGATCGCCCCAGGGCTTCGTATTTTTCTTCGATTTCGACAGCTGGCAACTTGGCAGTGCGGCTCTCTAAGGCTTCCATGCTGATTTTCAATCCGGCGATGATGGTTCCGCCCAGGTATTCTTTTTCTTTTGATACCGCACAAAAAGTAGTCGCTGTCCCTAAATCAACGATGATTAGATTTTTGTCTGCGTACAGTTGACTTGATGCAATCGAGTTAGCAATTCGATCAGCACCAACTTCTAGTGGATTGCGGTATTTAATCTTTAATCCTGTTTTAACTCCGGCCTGTAATACAAAAGGTGTTAAGTTAAAGTACTTTTTGCAAGCTCCCTTGATGGAATACAAAACATCTGGAACGACTGTACAAATCGCAATCTGCTGTACGTTCTCGGGATTGAAGCCATTCTCGCGAATCGCGGTACGCAAGAAAATGCCGACTTCGTCTGATGAGGAACTCGTTTTTGAATTTTTACGAAATGAAGCCACCATTTTATGATCGGTGGTGAAAAGACCGGCGTAAATCTGGGTATTACCCACATCCAGTGCTAGAATCATCTTTACTCCTTCATCACAGTTTGAGCCAACTGTGCTAGTAAATGTTCCCGAGACTCAATATCCAGAGGCATGGAACTGTTTTTAGTAAATAACGAAAATCGATGAATTCCTTTTTGTCGATCAATATTGGTAACATCATTTTGGACGACATACTGAACTTGCTTGTAGGCGAATACTTTGTCGACGGCCTGTTTCACTATTTTGCTGTCCGCATGAGACGTTAATTTAAAGCCGATAATTTTAACTTTCTTGTTTTTACTATACTGAGCAATTTTAGAAATAATTTTAAAATTAGGTTTTAGCACGAGTTTAATACGTTTTGCTGACGAAATTTTCCTGGGTGATTTTTTAAAACCGATACCTTCGATTTTTTCTAGTGAAAAATCACTCACTGCGGCCGCATGAATTACGTAATCAAAACTTTCTTTTGAAAGTTTATCTTTCAAGACAGAATTTAGGTCAGCAAAGGATGTGAAGTTGCCTACATCCATATTTGCTGGCAAATCTATTCCCTTTTGATTGTTTACTACTAAGCTAACGGGTAAACCCAAGTCGTAAAAATACTTAGCTATTGAAATAGCCGTTTCGCCGCTGCTTGAATTTGTTAAAGATCTAACATCATCTATTTTCTCTATCGTTCCACCACCCGTAATTAATATTCGTGGTAAAATCTGTTTTTTTGGTTCCGGTTTTGGCGGGACTGGTGTCTGTTTAAGAATTTTCTCAATTTCTACGATCATGATTTCAGGATCAAGCAACTTTCCATAGCCAACTTCACCGCAGGCCAAAATTCCAGAGCCGGCTTCAAGGATAGTAACGCCAATCTCTTTCAAGCGTGTAATTGATGACTGTGTTTGTGGATGTTCATACATTTTTGTATTCATCGCCGGAGCCACAATAAATGGTTTTTTGAAATCATGAGCTAGAAATAGTGTGCTGGCCAAATCATCCGCAAAACCGTGGGCAATTTTATTTATAAAGTTTGCAGTAGCTGGAGCCACAATAACGGCACTCGCATCACGGATCAGGTGGATATGTCCCATGATATTATCTGAATCAAATAAATCAGTGTGCACTGTTTTACCGGTTAATCCTTCTATAGTAGCACGTCCAATAAATTTAGACGCTGATTTAGTAAGGACACATTCAACATCGTAGCCACGTTGAACTAAACGCGAAACTAGCGTCACCGCTTTGTAAGCGGCAATCGAGCCCGTGAAAATAAATAGAATTTTTGAATTAGAGTTCGACATTGTCTATTAACCTCACATCGCCAACAAAGGCGGCTACGTAACGACGGTTTTCTACATCCACTAGGTAATCAATCTTAAATCCGGCTTTTTCAAGGACCGCTTTAGCTTCGGCAGTATCCGCAGCCGTCGTGATTGTTTTATAGATCAATGAAGATCGAGTTCTTTCGTCTTCGGTTAGGCGGGCGTTCCGGGAACTAAGTGCAAGGCCACTTGAATTTCTAATAGTGGGGCATCCAATAATATCTGTTGGTAAAAACAAGGCGCTGACCATTTTTTTTATCAGCTGAAGTTGTTGATGATCTTTTTCACCCATATAAACGCGAGTGGGTTGAACCAGATTCAACAATTTTAAAACAATAGTTAAAACACCTTGAAAGTGCCCTGCTCGTGAAGCTCCACACAGCATAAGGCTGAAATCATTTTCATGAACAGAATAATTGTAGTTATCAGGGTACATTTGCTCAAACGTTGGAAAGAAAATAGCATCAGTGCCGGCACCTGTGGCTAGTTTCAAATCCTCATTCCAAGTTCTTGGGTATTTATCTAAATCTTGGGCTTGGTTGAATTGCGTCGGGTTCACGAAAATACTTAAAATATTAAAATCGTTCTCGCTGCGGCTTTTTTCCAATAAGCTAACGTGACCTTCATGCAAGGCACCCATCGTAGGTACAAATCCCACAGTTTTACCCTTGATGGTTTTTCGCCACTGGATAAGTTCGGCCGTTGTTTTTAAAATAGTGGGCTGGCTCATTCGTAACTTTCTTTTGCGGTAGGAAACGCTTTAGAGGCTACTTCTTTATGGTAATCATTAAAGACACCTTTAAACACTTGGTTGGCATTAAAGTATTTTTTCAAAAATTTCGGTTTAAAGCCGTCATTGAATCCCAATAAATCCTGTAGTACTAAAACTTGTCCATCTACATCGGGGCCAGCACCAATACCTATTACAGGGATATGCAACGCTTCGGTGATTTTTGCCGCAAGCACAGATGGAACACACTCAAGTACTAACGAAAAACAACCAGCGTCTTCTAACTTTTTAGCTTGATCCAGGATTTGGATTTGCGCTTCTTTTTCTTTACCTTGGACTTTATGGCCACCCAATGTGTGCACGGACTGAGGCGTTAATCCTAAATGACCCATGATCGGAACGCCGGAATGAACCAAGTGATTCACAAGTTTTAAATTCCCAATGGCGCCTTCCAATTTTAAAGCTTCAGAACCGGCTTTCATTAAGACTTCTACGTTATTCATGTTCGTCGTCAAAGATTTACGATATGAAAGAAATGGCAAATCACCGACGATGAACTTTTTAGGTGCCCCGCGACTAACAGCTGCAATCATCGATGCCATCATCGGAGTATCCGCGTGGACTGTATTTGGTAGACCATGCATTAGCATCGAACCCGAATCGCCAATAAGAATGCAATCAATGTCTGTCTCGTTGATGATCTGTGCGAACGAAAAATCATAGCACGTAATCATTGAAATTTTCTCTTTGTTCTTTTTCTTATCTAAAAAAGTTAGTGAATTGAGTTTGGTCATAAATTTACACCTTTCGCTTTCAAAAATGCTTCATAGATGGATTT
Organism: uncultured Bdellovibrio sp.; assembly: GCA_964498705.1. Lineage (GTDB taxonomy): Bacteria > Bdellovibrionota > Bdellovibrionia > Bdellovibrionales > Bdellovibrionaceae > UBA2316. Next base: position 49,612 of record CAZCHT010000001.1, read on the forward strand.
CAACGAGTTTCCGTTCAGCGCATTTAGATTATCGTGGATCGTTTTCATATCACCGCGAACGATCGGCCCAGTGAGAGCACTAGCTCCGTCGCGTTTAAAATTAGAGGTGACTTGATCGAGATACGTATTCAGAGCTTCTTTAGGTAGATGCAGGCTTTGAAGCTGAGCCTGAACCTCGCTCCATAAAATCATTGGGAAATTGCCAGCCACAACGCACAAGGCATGGTAGAGAGCTTTCTTGTCGGCACTTAGAAAACTATGAGGGTTCTTAAGTCCTGGCAACACATTATCAAATGTGAACTGATTTTCGTTTTTCGTTGGCGGCGTCAGAACAAAGTGAATCTTATCAAAATCGACCTGCGCCATCGGTGTTTTAGAAAATGTCATTAACGGATGGGCAGAATAGATAGTATTTGAATTATGTGCGCCAGAAAAGTGAACCCAAGTGGCCGTTGTGCCACTGCTAGAGTACTGTTGATAAAAGCTTTCAATGGCACCATCACTAATAGCGAGCCATATATGAGTCGATTGCGAAATATGATTCTGAATATCGTCGGTGTTGTTTTGAGAGCGAAAGATATGAGAATAGGGGAAAGAGTTTTCTTTCAAAATCTTTTCTAGTTGGGTTGCCAGACGGCCGTTTCCCACAAGACAAATATGTGTTTTGCGATTCAAATTTTTCATTCTATGGGTACCTGTTCTGTTAAGTTAGAATCAAGTCCTTTCCCTAAGCATGTAGCACGTTTAGCTCCTCTAAGTAAAGAATTACAAGCAAAGAATGTAATACAGGCTAGTGTCGTACATCACTGTTAATTTAATTGGCTTTGAGACGGTTATACAGTAATTCCATGAACATGAAAAAATCGACTTTGGCATACATTTTTGGAGCATCGACGGTAATCATAGGCGGAGTCTATTTCGCGCTGACATTTGGTCTAACACCAAAGCCAATTCCTATAATTTCGTGGAGTCATTTTGAAAGTCCGCAAGAATTTGGGGCGAGCGTCTATAAACGACTTCGTATCGAGATTTTAGGACAGAACTTAGTTTTCTTGGGGGTCTTGCCGGAACGTCAAGATCACTATTTAGCTTGGAAGGGTTTATTTGATTCCCTTGAAGCAGAAAATAAATTCGAACACATCATTGTGGATACCTCTCTTCCGTATAAAGAATTGATTCCATCGACAGAAGTGATTTCTATGATCGACAACCAAGCGGCCGTTCTAAACACGATCAAAGATATTATTGCCACTAAAAAACGGGTCGCCATTGTTTTGCCAACGACTTATATGTCTTATTTGGTGAAAGATAATTTTCATGCGCTGCTCGCTCGCTCGCTTTATGACGAAAACGACGGCCATAAGTTAAATGTCGATTGGATGACATTTTCACTATCTAGTTTTCCGATTAAACGTGAAGATGAAGCCGCGATGGAAATTCCATGCAATACCGAAGTTAAAGATCCTGCCGGCAGCGGTGCATTGGGCTGCGTGATCGTTATGAAAGCTCGAAGTCTGTATCGCCAAAAAGAAAGAATTGAAGGCAAACTTCCGGGAGTCCTAGATCAAATTGGGACCAAAGAATATTTGGGTCTAATCAATTAAATTCAATATCGCAATAGGATGAATGTAAAACTGGTTTGATATCTAAAGGTTCTCGGATTAGCCTAATTCTACTGTTTAAATATAAACCATGAATCGGGGTGTCTGTGATGTCGTTTCTCTTAGGAATTCTAATTTACTTCATCTTACGCTGTATCGTATCTGGTTTTTACACCATCGACCAAAATGAACGCGGTGTGAAAACTGTCTTCGGGCGCGCGCAACGTTTAGCGGGACAAACAACAGGTGAAACTCCTATTGCTGAAATGCTGACGGCTGAAGAAAAGCAGCGCTACAATTTCCCATTACTAGAATCTGTCGGTCCTGGACTGCATTTCAAATTTCCTTGGGAAAAAGTTATCAAAGTATCTATTGCGACTGAAACAATGAACATGGCGTACGATCCAGAAAGCATGACAGCGAATAATAACGGAACGTTGTTAGAAGCCGTGACCATGGATCAATTGAATATTGGATTAAACGGCCAAATTCGATATCGCATTTCCGAGCAGAACTTATACGCCTATGTTTTTGGTATTAAAAATCCTATTACGCATGTGATGGGATATTTTATTTCAGTCTTACGTGAACGTATTGCCAACTTTGGAACTGAACTTAAACAAGTTCAAGTCAGCGGCGAAGTAAATATTGCCGAAGCGGTTTCAATTAATGATTTGCGAAAAAATTTGAAAGACTTAAATGATATCATGGTACGCGAATGTGTTGGTTCCAACGCACGTTACGGAATTATTTTAGATGCCTCTCTAATTACAGGTATTGAACCTCCTCATGAAGTCGAATCCGCACTGGCTGCTATTAATACAGCTCATAACAACGTTTCATCTGAAATCAGTTTAGCTAAAGCCAGCGCCGATCAGACTATTGTCCTTTCACGTCGAGCGGTTGAAATTGAAACCTTAAAAGCACAAGCTGAAGTTGAACCGCTTCTAGCTATGACGGCACAGATTAAAGAGTTAAAAGCAAGTGGCCCAGATGTTTTGAAAAATTTTGTGCGCAATGCGCGCTTAAATGTAATCAAAAAAGCCGATAAAATCATCTACCCAACGGAGTAACATATGGAAATTTTAATTGGATTTGTTGCTGCTATAATATTTGAAATTGTAACGTTAAAAATCTTGCGCTTCTTTTTGTTCTACACCACGGTTTATGAATCGACCTGCCAAGTGTTTACATTATTTGGTAAAGTCGTAGCTATCATTGATGAGCCAGGCTTACATTTTTTGTGGCCGCGGTTAACATGGAAAGCCTTAATCATTAACTTGATGGGACGAGTTTACACATTAGATCTGCGTATGGACCAAGTCTATTTGCGCAGTCAGCCTGTGAATTCTGAGGAAGGTGCGCCAATGGGCGTGGGTATCTGGTATGAAATGTTTGTAAGTAACCCAATTTCTTACCTATTCAAAAATACGGATCCAAAAGGATCGTTGTCCGCAAACGTAAGCAATGCGGCAGTTCGAACATTAAGTAACTTACCATTAGTAAAGTTGTTATCAGATCGTCATGAATTGAGCCAAGATTTACGTGACGAAGTGACTCAGAAATCACAGGAATGGGGATACAAGTTAGGATCGGTGTACATCCGTAAAGTGCACTTCCGTGATAGTAATATGATTCGCGAAATCGAGAGCAAGGTTGTAAATCGTCTGCGCCAAGTGACGAGTTCCATCAAGCAAGATGGCGAGAATCAAGTAAACATTATAACGAGTTCAGCGCAGAGAACGGCATCGGTAGCATTTGCAAAGGCCTCTGCCATTCGCCCGCAAATTTTAGGTAAAGCGCTGCAAGATATTTCAAGAGACAAGGATGTTGCTGAAGCATTATTTTCCACTTTGGAATTCGAGAAAATGACCGAGAATCCTGGCGAATTAATTCTGCTTCCCAAGTCAGCTGGTATTTTGCCTGAACTGATCAGTGCTCAAAAATTAACTTAAAAGCAATCCCAAACACGTTCCGAATGGAACGTGCAGTAATCCAAAATAAATTGATGAAACGCATACATTTCATTTTCATAGTTAATCTGAGTTTCAAATAATAACTGTTGATCAAGAAACAATTCATTTACCGTCAGGCGGCCTTGCGAAAACAAGGCTTCTGTATCGGCATAAAGAGCGTTCAATTTTTTTAAATTCGCGGCACTTTGATTAAGTTGGCCAGTCAGTTTATTTAGCTGATCTTCTTTAGTTTGAATTCGTTTTTCCCAATCTCTGACAGCTCTATTTTTTTCTGTCTGCCAATATTGGAATTCACGATAGGCTTTTAGATTTTCTATTCTGCGAGAATAATTGTCCCACAACGGCCAAGTGATGGTGAGTGATACATCCCACTCTTGAGTCGTTAGAGCATCGTCCTGCTTCCATTGATACGCTCGTCCCGACAGGTCGATCGCCGGGAAATAGGCGCGCCGAGATGACTCCAACTGATTTTCATAGGCGTTGGTTTTTAAGTCTAGAATTTTAACATCGACAAATTCGCTTGGCTGTTTTGCTTTCTTTATTTTACCAATGGCGCCCGTGAAAGGCCATTCGCGCTTGAAGTCACCTAACTGGTATTTTAGAATTTCTAGTTCGCTATCGGCAAGTTCACGTTCTGTAGTGATTCGCTGCGAACTTAGGTTCGTTAAATCGATATCGACTTTCTCTACTTGTTGGCGGGGTAGGTTCCCGCGATCATAGCGCTGCTGCGCTACCTTTAACGCTTTTCGTTTAAGGTTTTCAATCTCGGAATAAAGAGACAGTTTTCGTTGAAGTAGTGTGTTTTTAAATAGACTAGTAAGAAATCGATTTTCAATTTCGATCTTCTTTTGACGATGCTCTAATTTTTCAACATCTAGAGTTGAGCTTTGGCCAAGGTAATTATAGTGGCTGCGACCGAAATGAAATACGTTTACTTGCGCTGATATGCCGCTTTGCCAGCTTTTAAACGAGGTATTTTCGCGGCTAATAGATGATGTATGAAACAATTCTAGTCGCGGAATTAAATAGTACTTAGCTTGCTGAGTTTGCTCGGTCGTAATCTCAAGTTTCTGATCGGCGTATGAATACTCAGGATCTTGCGGAAGAAGTGAATCCAGACGCGTTTTCCATTGTTCTTTTTGGATGTTGCCGATGTCCTTTTTAGCAAATAGAAGCATCGGTAGAAGTAATAGAGTAAGAATCAATCTCATTGTTTCTTTTCCTTCCACTCATAGTAGTAACATTGCAACGTCGGTACGAAATAAAGCGTAAACAACATAGATATCCACAACCCACCGGACACGCTAATACCTAGTGGCTGCAAGATTTTTCCGCCCGAGCCAAAACCAAACGCAATGGGCATCATGCCGATAACAGTAGTTAGTGACGTCATCAAGATTGGGCGCAAGCGAATGCGCGCCGCTTTGATCGCTGAGTCTTTGGCGCTCATGCCTTCTTTTTTAAGGTGTTTAATGAAGTCGACAAGGATGATCGAATTTGCAACGGAAATACCGTTTAGCAAGATAACCCCTAGCGCAGAATTCAAAGACAATTCACTGCGGAATACCGTTAACGCCAAAATTGTACCCATGATTCCAAATGGGATTGCCAGGAGGATAAGAAAAGCATCGATCCAGCTTCCGAATAGTAGAACCATCAAAATAAAAATCATTAAAATAGAAATTAAAACAGCCGTTAACAATTGATCGATAGAGTCTGTGATTTCTTTTTCTGAATTTTGAATCTCGATTTTAATATCATTGAGTTCTTTGCTATGTCGTTCTTTAAAATCGGCGACAAATGCTAAGGCGTTCCTAACAGCGGCCTCTTTTCCCTTTGGCTCGTCTAAGCGACCATTGATGAGCACAACATCTTTCCCATCTAAACGATAGAATCCCTTTGGAGCATCAACAAATTCAAAATTACCCACGGCTGAAAGCGGCACCACATTCTGATTTTGATGAAATGGCATAGATTTTAAGGCTTCTAAGCTCTGAGTATATTTCTTAGGAAACTGAATACTGATATTAATGGATTTATCAGTAATTGGATCTTTCACGTACATGAGGTACCGCGACTGTCCTGATAAATATACGAACGAAGAAATCGAGCTAGGTTCGTACTGAGGGCGATAGGTGCGAATATTTAAAGCATAGTCTTTAGTTACATCCGGAAAAATACGTGTGCGAGGAAAAATATTTTGATCATCTAGTTCTTGCAAAAATAACTCGGCCATCTCAGCTCGTTTGCGAGAATCTGACCCGGTTATATGAACAGAGAATGGCGGGGGATCAGGAACGACTAATTCAGATGGATTCCAAGGCTGGGTAGTAATTTTTAAGCCAGGAGCATCTGGATAGTCTTTTTCAATTTCTTTCTTGATGAATTCCAGGTCCGATTTATGTTTCAATCGAACCATAACATTACCCCAACCGGCACCCATTTGAGAAAACGTGTAATCAATCTTATCTGCGTATTTTTCGCGTAGGTGACTGTCGATGTTTGAAATCCCATCATCGTAATCTTCCAATGTCTGCCAATCTTTAGAATTAGTCATCAGGATTAGCCAGTCTGTGGCGGGCTTGCCGATTAACTCTCTTGGTAATCGCGGCAATAGAACCGTCATAAAAAGTACAAAGATAACGACCAGGCAAGAAGAAATAATAGCTACAAGCTTTCTATTTTGAATAAGAATGCCAAGAGTACGCTCGTAAAAGTTTTCTAGTTTTATCAACAAAGGCTCGATCGGAGAATGGCCTTCGCTTGCAAACCAACTAGCGAAATGTAAACGTACCGTAGGCACAAGAATCAAAGCCACAATAGCCGACAACCCGTGGGAGAAAATAACTGTCTTTGCCAAATCGCCTAACAGAGAATTCGTTAAACCAGTAGTGAATATTATAGGAAAGAAAACAATTAAGGATGCTAGTGTAGCAACAAGAATCGGCTTATAAACTTCAGAAACAGCGCCGACGATCACGTCTAATTTACTGCGGCCCGGAAACAGTTTCAAATGACGGAAAATGTTTTCGATCACTACGACTGAAGCATCTACGTTCATGCCGGCTGAGAGGGCTAATCCACCCAATGAAATCAAATTCAGATTCATATCGAATGTTTTCATTAATATTAAAGCCAGGATAATGCTCAAAGGAATTTCGACAGCCGCAGTGATTACGTTCTTTAGTGATCCAATAAAAAGAAACAAAATAACCACGGCCAAAAATGCGGCCAAAATAACTTCAAACGCAACGTGATTGACGCTTGAGTTAATGAACTCTGCAGGATTAACTAGAAATTTAAATTTAATATCTTCCGGCCAAAGCTTTTGATTTTTATTTACGATGTCTATGGTCTGTTCAGACATTTTTTTAACGTTGGCACCTGGCTTTGGATCGACCCATAACACTAGCGCCGCTGATCCTGAGGTTCTGAAGATATTGCTAGAGGTTTCGTTGATACCCGTGCGTATATCAGCAATGTCTTTTAGGTATACGATTTGCTTTTTGTTAATATAGAAAGAAAAGTTCTCTAGATCTGTTTTGGTTTTGATCAGCGGATCGAAGTAAATTTGAGTTCGACGATTTTGGTATTCGATACGTCCGCCGTTGAACTCGCGCATCGCCGCTTTTAAAATACTTTCGACATCGGACGGGTGTAGTCCGAACGAAGAAAGTTTCTCAGGTAATAGTTCAAGTACGATTTCTTTGCGTTGAGGATTATATAATGACGCGTTTTGAACTTCTTTGATCGCTAGAATATCCGGTTCTAGCGTTGGTTGAATGATATTGTAGATTTCGTCAGTGTCTTTTGTGTCACTATAAAAAGCAAGAGCCACGAATGTGCTGTTTTCTGACCATTTATCGACGTGAAAATTCTCACGCATAGTCTGGGGAAACGTGGCGCTGGCACCAGCCACTACCTCTCGAACTCTGCTGAGCGCAATTTCCCCGCTGACAGACCAGTCAAAATCTATTTTGTACGAAACATCGCCGTAACCATATTCTGCAGTCATAGTACTGATGCTAGGTTCCATTGCTCGTATTTGTGATTCTAACCGGTAGCCATAGTCTTCATAAAAGTCTCGCGGAGACATTGAATACAAAGGAATCCATATTTTAACTGTAGCTTTAGATGAATTCGGAAATAAGGAAATAGGCAACTGGCTACCAGAGTAAAGTCCTACCACGAAAAGCATAAAAAGAATTAAGTATACCCGAAGCGGATTCTGGAACAGGAATTTCATTAGTTCGTTGATTCCGCTTTAGTGACTTCGTCGCCGTCTTTGATGTGTCTGGCTGTTTTAGAAATAAACTCATCGCCTTCTTTCAATCCAGAGACAATTTCGATTTGATCTTCAACGCGATCACCAGTTGTTACTTCTACGAATACGGCTTTGCCTTCGAGGTATTTACGTAAATATACTTTCTGAGCTTTTCTGATCAAGTTCGACTCACTCACTAGAATCATCTTCTTAACAGAAGAAACGTACTCAACAGCGCCTTGAACGCCAGATGTCGCTATTTGTTTTGAATCCGCAAACGAAAATAATGCCATTGAAGTGAGTGAAGAGGCGTCCGGAGTGGGAGACAAGCCTAAAAGTTTAACAGAGTATTTTCCGCCAGCGATAAATTCAGCGGGGCCCCCAATTTTTAACGAAGCAATGTCTTTAGCAGGCACTTGAACCTCTACAACCAAAGATTTTGGATCTGTGATTGTGATGATGTGAGTTCCTTTTTCAACTTGTGATCCTTCAAAGAAACGCATGTCGGTGATTCTACCAGCAATGGGCGAGCGAATGGGTAGCGGTTTGAATTGATAAACTGGATCTGGATTTTCAATGTAGCCTATAACTTCGTTTTTGCTGACAGAATAACCAAGTTGTTTTTTAAGACGAGTTACAACACCAGAATTTTCAGCAAGGATCAGAGATTGTTTTTGGCTGCGCACACTGCCAGGGAAAACTAATTTTTTCTGAACATCTTTGGTTTTTATTTTTTCGGTGAAAACTTCAGGTTTTTTCACGGAAGCCACGGCGATGATTGAACAAAATATTAAAACTAATTTAAGCATAAAAACCCACTGAAAGTGTTTAGGTTCAGCCAAGGTTTTTAATCGAAATAGCAGAGAAAATCAGTGTTTAAATGCAGTTTGAAATTATTTCCACGAAAATGATGTCATCATCTGGTTGCAATCTGAAACCGTCGATCTGAATTTGGAAATATCATCAAGGCACGTAAGGATAACTACCTTTTTATTTTTATGTAGTACGAGCTGACGAATTTGTTGGTTTTTTCCGCGATGAACAAGATCTATTAACAATCCATCGCCGCCACCAATTTGCATATTCTTAGTAGTTAAGATTTCAAAACCATACTGTGGGTATTCACGCATCCATTTTTTAGCATATACTTCTAGATTTTTTTGCTGACCTAAATCGTCTTTGCGTACGGTTAATTGTGCTGTTTGGCCATTCGTTGGCGCAAATCGGAATGTTTGAAAGATAGATGTTTTTTCATCGGGAACTACAGTCCATTTCAAATTTGTCGTTTTTAAGCGGAAACCGTGTGGTTCTAAAAACCGTCCTTCTTCAGGATCTGTCATCATGGATGTACCGCTGACTGGAAACGGAGCAGACCACGACGTTAGGGCTAAGATTACGACTAAAATTAATGTTTTCATTGTGTGATACATAAAACAATTATCGCCGTCTTACAATTTTTTTGCAAGACTGGGTGGGGTTTCGAGTTATAACTTTGCGCTCTATGCGACGTAAGCCCTGAACTAAAGTCGTATAAACGTATAAGTTATCCACCACTGGAGATTTTTGGATTTCAGATACTGGACCAGAAAATGAAAAAACTTCACTTTCACAGAGGTTTTTCAATGAAAGAGTTTTAACCTTACCGGATTCCAAATACTCTAAATCGCCAGTTTTGTTATCTAACGAAAATGACTGCGCCTCTTTTTTGAATTCAGGCCACAAGGTTTGTTTCTTGTCGCTTTCAATCAGTCGAACCCATTTCTTATAACCAGTATCTTCTACAATCAGCAATTGATTGGCGTCATTGACACCAATTTCAGAAACTTTGTTATTTGTTTTAAATATCAGCTTTTCGCTATTGTTGGCTAAATTCTTTAAATACACTTTGTACGTGCTTGCTTCTAGGCGAACGAAGGCTAATTTTGGATCAATGTGCTTAAGCGGAACAATAGCTGTTTCATCAAATGTATTGTCAGTTATTCGCTCGATATCATCATTACGTAAATCGTATGAATACACTTCAAGTTCGTCCAAAGGTAGAGGTTTATCTGAAAGTGATGGAATGTGTTCTTTGCGTCTATCGGTGCTGGATAAATAGATTAGAAAATCCGGTCGTAAAAAATGCGGCTCTTTTAGATTACCATCTTGAAATGTAATTTGTTTGCGTAGCCCCGTATTTAAATCTTCGATGAATAACTGTGGTTGAGCATTGAAGCTTCGGTCTTGGCAGATATATAAAATTTGATCGCCACGATAAGAGAATTGCGGATTAAAGCATTCAGTTTCGACTAAATTAATTTCTTTATTGGTTGTAATAGCGACGCTAATAGGAGGCGCATCTGGCTTGGTTTTGCTGGTAGTACAACCAACTAAACTCAAAACCAAAGTAGTTGCGAGAAAAAAACCGGGAAACTGAATATGCATAGGACATATAATAGCAAATTTAGCCGCGAAATCATCAATTCGTCGTGATCATAGACCTCAATTTTAATTGATACGTTCGCGGACCAAAGACTGGTGCTGCGGAAATTAAAGATCCCACTTTTCTAAAAGTTTCTTTGTGAGCGAGCTCTGAGAATATTTGCCGACTTCGTGTAACGCAATCCACTTTAAATCACTTTGATCTTTGTCGGCACGCCTGCTTGAGGTTTTGTCCAGACGCGGCTTTTGCGACACGACGTAAATGATGTGATCTGTAACAGAATGGGTAAAGTCGTAGACGCTAGGTTTTTTACCTATGCGCTCGATTTTCCCAGGGATCATCCACATTCGGCTTAGGACGGGAAGTGTGCTATTTTTAGTGAACAAAATCTGGCTACGATTCTGGATGATCTCGGCATTATACAGCCAAAGCGTTTTTTCTTTTTTGGGTTTTCGTAAAGGGAGATTCGGAATCTCGTTTGTTTTTAAAGCGACACAGTTTTTGCGCCAAGGGCACAGTCCACAGATTGGTTTTTCCTTTGAGCAAACGGTAGCGCCCAATTCCATCAGGCCTTGGTTCACCATACTAGGATCGGCATGTTGAACCAAATCATCAGCGATCTTCTGCAGTTTATCTTTTTCTTTAGTTTTCCACCACTCAATAGCTAGCCCCCAGCGGCGGCTTAAGACTCGGATAACATTTCCATCTACAACCCCAGCACGATCACCAAATGCAATACTAGTTACAGCGCGAGCTGTATAGGGACCCAGCCCGGGGAATTCGATTAGTTTTTGATAGGTGGTTGGAAATGGCACTAGACGCAGTGCTTGGGCCGATTTATGAAGATTGCGAGCCCGGCTATAATAACCAAGGCCACTCCACATTTCTAAGACATCCTCAGTCGGTGCATCGGCTAAAGACTCTAAGGTTGGGAAGCGAGAAATAAACCGATCAAAATAAGGCATAACGGCCGCAACAGTTGTTTGCTGAAGCATAACTTCAGAAATCCAAATGAAATAAGGATTTTTAGATTCACGCCAAGGTAATTTGCGTTGATTAGCTTCGTACCACTTAGCAAGTGCCAACGAATCGTGTTCAATTTGTGCCTGATATTTAGTTCCGGATAAATTCATGATTTGTTATTATTCCATAGCGGAATTTGTACAAAAGTAAAGATCAAAAGCTAAATTTGTTAAGGAAAATTATTCCCTATGGTTCTTCAAATATTTTGTAATTCTAATAACTTGCATAAATTATCAACTGGAAAAAATTCACACCATTTTTTCACCCGGGCTAATACTCTAATAAATGGGTGACAAACGATTTCATCTCACATACGTAACTACATCATCAACAATAACGGAGGACCTATGTCTTTAAATTTAATCGTTAAATCGATCGTGTCTTTAACGCTAGTAGCATCAGTTTCTTTTGCTGATTTATTAACTAAAGAGCTTTCTGGTAAAGAAAACTCAGGTGTTAAATTATCAAAAGCAGCTTCAGTAAAAGTTGACCAATATAATGTTAACTTAACTCAAGTAGGTTCTGGCTTAAGAACTAAAAAAGTTCTTGTGGCTAATGTAAAAGTTTACACTGCTGAAGTTTTTGTTTCTGAACCACAAACTGTTGTTAAAACTGATGCCGATCTTTTAGGTTCCGTTGCACAATCTAAAACAGCTGTTGTTCAATTAACATTCTTACGTGATGTTGAAGCTGATAAAGTTCAAGTTTCTTTCCGTGACGCTCTAGTTGCTAACAATATCGATATTAATTCAGTTGAAGTTAAATCATTATTTGCAGCTATGGTTGCGGGTGGCGAAGCTAAGACTGGCAAAACAATGACTTTTGCGACTAACAAAAACTCTGATGGCACTGAGACTCTTTATTACGAAGATAACAGCGGCAAAGTGAGCACAGTTGTTGGCAAAGATTTAACAAAAAACATTTTCTCTATGTGGTTAGGCATTCCAGCTGACGACGGTTTGAAAAGTTTAAAAGCAGATTTACTGAAGTAATTTACTACTTATAGGAGAATGAAAATGAAATTTTTAGTATTGATGGTCACTATCGTAACTTTAGCAGCCTGTGAAAAAGTTAATAACTTGATCGACGTTCCAAATAAAATGGACGATTTGAATAAGAAAATGGACAAAATGACAACGGGCATGGACACAACTAATAGCAACATGGATAAAATGGTTAGTGGCATGAATTCAACTGTTGTTGGTATTAATGACCAACGTGTGTTTCTTCCCGTTAAAGAATTGATGGACGAAGCTAACTACGAAAAATTAAGCCCAATCCCTTCACAACTTATGCCTTTCGGTAAAAAGTTAGCTGAAGCGATCACTGTAAACGACTTAGCTGAACTTGTTTATTTGTGGCAAAAAGAGATTCGCGAAGTGAATCCTACAAAACAAATGGATAAAGAAGGCAACGAGATCGCATACACAGATGCTGAAGTGACTCGTATCAACAAAATCAAATTAGGTCGCACACTAGCTATCGAAACAGTTTGTGGGTTCTTATCTGATGAAAAAGTAAATGAGTTGATTGCAACGCACATTGAAAATCACTCACGTTATGAAGACACAGCCTACGAAATCCTAATGTTTAGAGCTCAGTTCGTAAGAGACATTCTTTTAAAAGAAAGCCTACTTTCTCAGCCTCTTTCAACTGTAGGTAAAATTAATCAAGCTGTTGTTTACGCTCAGCAATTAGATTTTATTGCACGCCTTCCTTTCTCTGAAAAGGTTGCGTTCAGAGTTTCTGGTTTCTTGGCTCCGTATCCAAATGCGATTGAAGAGAAATTAGATCCTAAAATGATGTTGCCTCTTTTAAAGAAAATCGACCTTTCTGTTAAGCAAGATTTCAAAATGGAACAACAAAACTTTAAAGTTTCTAGCTCTCCAGAGAAAAACGCTCAGAACCAAAAAATTCAAAGCGATATCTACAATAAAGCAATCGAGCAATTAAATGTAGGATTGCAATACTGGGAAGCGAACACTCCTAAGTAATAGTCATCTAAAGTAGATTTTAATAAAAACTTGAAAACCCAAGGCTCAAACCTTGGGTTTTTTTTGTTAAGAACTTCTTTGGGGTGGGAGAATACGTTTTGTAAAATGCCCATGGCTAAAGTCTGGTTAGTCATGAAGTTAGTATACTGGTCTGGATCAGAACTGTTTACTAAAAGGTAAATTATTGTATTTACCATTTACAAAACACGCCTACTTATCTATATCTTGTGCGATTAGTATAGGTTTAAGTTAAACCATATTGGGGATTGTTATGAAAACTTTAGGGATTGCTACAAAAGCACTATTTAAAATATTTCTTCCTACGCTGTTGATTTTAGCTATTGGTTGTAAGCCAAATGAAACGGTCATTGAGAAAACGATCGAAAAGCCAGTCGATGAAAAAATTGTTAAAGTCGACGAGACAATGACAGATGCCGAACTTGCCGATTCTGGAGAGCAGCTACTTACATTTACGACATTTCCGTTGGCCGAAAAAGCGTTTCAAATGGCATTGAATAAAAATCCTGAAAATTTAAAGGCCCAATTTTATTCAGAAGGATTTCTGAAAGTTTATACTGTTTACAAAGGTATCTTAACCCGTATAAAGCCATTCGTCAGAAAACAAGGTAAGCTTAAGGAACTAGAGAACTTAATAAACAGTATTCCCAATGTTCCTGCTAGAAAATATTTTCTTGATGGTGCCGAAGACATTAAGACTGTTTCAGACCTGCAAAATTTCTTTTTCGAACATCAGCAAAACTGGAACGGCTTTAGAAAATGGTTGATTAAGAATTACGATAAAACATTAACTCTTAATTTAGATCCGTTGTTCTTGCTAGTTAACGTCGGCATTGAGGGAAAATATGCGTGTGAAATGATCGACGAAGGAACTGGAAAAGCGATCTGTAACTACAATAATGTTTTCCAAAAGAAATTGGGACCAGCCGATTTGATGGGCCTTCGCCAAATGGTGGGCGGAATGGTTTTATACTTCTCGTTCTTTACTTCATACAATTTAGAAGGATTTGATAAATTGGCGACTCTCGATCCAGATGGGAAATTAAGCGCCAAACAAAGTTATCAGTATTTAGTGGATGTGAACTCGAACATCTTTACGTTAAGACAAAAGAATTTACTTCGAGAAACGATTTCGATTGGGTCTGATTTTTCTGAATCGGCTAAGTACGCAATTAAATACCAAAAAGAACTATGTCCAAAAGGATCACAAGTAACGCGACAGCGTGCGGGTTTCTTGTTCCATGATGGAATCTGCGTGGCCTCCGACACAGAAACAGATCGTAGTTTAAAAATGTTAGAGCAAGTATTGTCGGGCCCTGTAAAAACTGCGTTAGTGAACCGCCAAGGGCAGAGAGTGGAAACAAACGTAGATTTTTTAAGCTGGTTTAGAAATCCAACCGTAGATTTAAAAACAATCGGTCCTGCTGAATTTGATTCGTGTGGACGTGTTTCAAAATTAGGAGATAAAACTTTCGGCGGAATCTTTAAAGATAAAAACGCAGAAGACTTTATGCTTGAGCCAGATGCAGGCGGCGCCTATTGTTCCCAGCCAATGGGACTAATAGTGCCAGGCTACAATTCTAACACAACATCACAATAGGAAAGAGATAATCGTGGGGACTATCTTGAAAACTCTTTCTTTAATGACTTTGATTTTGGGCTCGGTAGCCTATGGTCAAGCACAGATGGAATCATCGATTTCCAAATTTGAATTGGATTCGTGCAATTCAAAATTAGGTAAGTGCATATCAGTTCATGCAGATAGAGCCGAAAGCGGTTCCACAACTCCAAACATGCTTCTAAGAAACGTGTCGGTTAAAATTAAGAACACAAAAACAAAAAAAGAAGATGTTTACTCAAAAGCAACTGGCTTTTACGATATTAAAAACCAGCGCGTAATTATTTCTGAATTTACAAAGGATAAAGTTTTAAAAGAAACGGTATTTTTGATTAGTGAAATGAATGTGCGTCATATGGAGATGAAGTAATGAAAAAATGGATTTTTTTACTACTTGCTTTCTTGGTCGCTTGTGGCGGTAACCACGAGACGGTTCAAGTAACAGAAAGACAAGCGCCTGGAACACCAACCGGGCCGGTTAGTGAAGACGGTGGCGCCGATGTCGGTGGAGGCAATGCCATCCAAGGAAAAATGATTGAAGAGTATCAAGTGGATGTGACTGAAATTCTTGAATATCAGGAAGCCATTTTGCCGATCATTAAAACTTTGCAAGCTCAGTTTCCAGATTTGGCTGCGGATTTCTTGCATATAGCGCGTGCGCGTAAGTGGTATATCGTTCCCGCGGATTTGAAATCGTTAGACGCCTTAAAGATTGGTATTCCATTGGAAATTCAAACTGAACAAGTGGCACTGCACACTCCAGAAAAGATTTTTATCGATCGCCGCCGTTGGGAAGTTATGAGTTCGTCGTCGAAGTCCTATCTAATTCTGCATGAGATTGTCATGGGTATAAAATGGATTGATAAGCATGAAGGATTGGACCGTTGTCTGGCGCGTTCTAAGAAAATTTTAGTGTTGAATGAATTTGTAGAAAATGAAAGTTATAAAGATGAAATTCGTACGTGCTACAAAACGTATCCAAAATATTACGTGATACCGACTAAGTTCAAATTCACTCCGGATGAT
Organism: uncultured Bdellovibrio sp.; assembly: GCA_964498705.1. Lineage (GTDB taxonomy): Bacteria > Bdellovibrionota > Bdellovibrionia > Bdellovibrionales > Bdellovibrionaceae > UBA2316. The sequence goes on from CAZCHT010000001.1 coordinate 65,554, forward strand.
TATGAAAGTATTAGAAGCTTGGTTTCTCAGTTAGGCAAAAAATTGACAACGACGGACTGGGAAGAACTGAAGCTTTGGTTTAATTCCAGAGATTTTCGTAAATATGACTAGAATTCAAAAAAATCTATATTCATGCAACGTACCGTTTCTGAAGCCGACGGCGCTACATCCGTTAGAATGTTTTGTACTAGTTGGGGTAACTCCTGCCTTATTTTTTCGGCCAATGATTGTGATAAAACCATAGGGACAGTAGCAAAGAAGTTTTTTTCTTCTGGCATCGTCATATATTGGTAACCGCGCACTCGCCAATTTAAATGATGCCTTGATACCATTGGTGAGCCCGCCGTTAAATGGGTAATGGCCGGCCCCATTTTCAATTTCCCTTTGTCTCGGCGGCAAAGGTTTGTTTCTAGCAAGAACTGCATTACCTTTATAACTTGATTTTTGGGTACATTCAATCGCTGGGAAATTTCATCGGCGTCATTATAGGATTCAATATCTGAAAGTAGACGGGTCGCTTGATAAAGCCAGCTAGAATAGTAGATTCCTTTATCAGTTTCATTCAGTTCTATATCTTTTTTGATTTTGGATTCTAGCTTGGCAGACTTTTCTTGAGATTTTTTAATCTGTCTTTCTAATTTCGCCCGCAGCTTAAAACTACCGGCTTTCTGATATTCAACAAGCAATAAAAAATAGTCTGTTTCATCTTCATTCAAGCCCAGGTAGTCACATAGATCTGCGGCCATCTCTAGGCTTAGGTGTTTTTCCGACTTGAATACTTGGCTTACCATCGTAGTTGATAAACTCAGTGCCTGAGCCACGCGGCGATACTCTCCGTAGCCTTGTTTAGGCTGTAAATCGACCCAGGCATTAAAGTATTTTTTATAGTCGTTAAACGTGAATACGGTGAAGGTTTTAGACATAGGTAAATATTACCGAGAGTTTACCTTTTAGTAAATATCTTTGTTAACTATTTACAAATGGAATCTATTAGGACCGGCCGACTTTCTGTAAATTTGTTTATGTAAACGAGACGCAAAAACAAACAAATAGAAAGGAAGAACAATGAAAACACAAATTTTAAAGGCACTAGTAATTGTAGGTCTAGTAACCCAAATCGCTTGTGAAAATAGCAAGTCCAATGGTCTAGAAGCGGGATCGAAGAAGCAAGTCTTCATCAACTCAGCAATGTCTGCACACGACTTAACTGAAGCGGGCGAGCAATTAATCACTCCAACTCAGTTCATGGTTGCTGACAAAGTTTTCGATATGGCTTTGGAACAAGATCCGAATAACTTCAAAGCATTATTTTACAAACAATTCTTAAAAAGCTTTATGGTTAATAAGGGTATCATGACTCGAGTAAAACCATTAGTGGCAAAATATGGAAACATAAGTGAATACCAAAAATCGGTAAAAGCTTTACCAGATACTCCGGCGTTGCGATTTTTACTTGATGGCAAAGAAGACATTTCTAAAGTTAAAGATGTTCAAGCGTATCTTTCCGACTATCAATCGGCTTTAAACGATTTCAGAAAGTTTTTAATTGAAAATCAAGACAAGCAATTGTCGATTGAAATTAGTTCAGCTTATTTAGAAAATCTTTTCAAAGATTCTGAAGCTTATGAGTGTACTCCCGTTTCGACTACTGGACAAAACCAATATCAGTTCGAATGTGATGTAACTAATATTACAAAACGCAAGCTGACTACACCTGACTTCATGGCGATCAGACAGTCATTGGCAGGAATGATCTTCTTCATGAACTTTTATACAGCATATAGTTTCGAAGGTATCGAAATCTTGAAATCACTTGAAATTAAAGAAGGTGCAACTTCGGAAGAAATTATGACTACGGTTAGTGAAAAACTTCCAGAATTTGGCAAACTACGTAGCCAAAACTTGTTGAAAGAGACTTTAAATTTAGGTTCTGATTTGGTATCAGCTGGTCGATGGGCAGTTCAGTATCAAAATCAACTTTGCCCAACGGGCACTGAAGTGAATCAACAACGTAAAGGGTATTTATTTCATAAAGGTATCTGTATTAAGAACGCAGACGAAACTCTTCGTGGCTTAGCAATGTTAGAACAAGTTATGAGTTCAACAATCAAAGTTAAGCTTGGTGAAAAAAATGAAGAATTCGAACTTGATTATATGGCTTGGTACAAGAATCCGGTTCAGGATTTATTAGCAATAGCTCCTAAGTCTTACAACTCTTGCGGACAGGCAACGGCGCTAAAAGACAACTCACTTGGTGGATTGTTTGTAAATGGTGACGCAAATAAGTTGTTAGTAACAGCTCACTGCCCTTAATTTCTTATAACTGAATCTGCATCTTATGAAAACCCAAGGCTCAAACCTTGGGTTTTTTTGCATTTGCCGTCTGAATACCTAATGACGTTATAAATCGACGCGCCACATTTCAAAAAGTCAGCAGCTGACTTTTGGCTTTTAGTGGCGTTGTGTTTGGGATGTTTTTGGCCATAGGTCTTGCCATTGGGTTTCTGGCTGATCAGTCATTCCCAATTGGCCCAAAGTTTGTTTTGAAACCATAACTTTTTCTAGTGCGGTTTCTGACAATGCTTTGCCTGCGGCTTCTACCACTGCTTCGGAGTCAATACCGTGGAAGTGGTAGATTTCATCAGGACGGCCACATTTAGAATGCTTGCGTACGGCACATGATTCTTGTTTTGTTCCAACGATAGATCCTAAGTTGTCTAGTAATCCCGGCTCGCCGTCATGTACTGACACGATAGGAACGCGATTACCAGCCACAAGTACTAGATCGCTTGTGTTCAATTCGCCTTTAGTGTTGATGTAAAGGTTGGAATTGATACCCAGTTCATTTTTCAAATAGCTGTAGTTATTTTCGTGGGCTTGTTGTCCGCATAATAAATCAGAGGACGTCACCATGATCACGTTTGCGTAGATGCCCTTAGATAAAAGTACCTCAGAGGCCTTGATAGCTTCAGTTCCCATTGCTCCCATCGCAAAGATGTTAACAACGTTTTCGCCCGGATTGTAGCCAGCGTAACCTTTGTAATTAATTAAGTAGTAGGCGCCTTTTAAAACTTCCTGACGGATAGTTTCCATCATATCGGCTTCAGCGAAGCTTTCTACTTGATCTTCAGCTATCGCATTTTCAAGTGGGTATTCTGATCGGCATAAAGTACTTTGTGTTGTTTTGAAGCGAGCTTGTTTTTTCAAATACGTCATGAAATCTTTTTGCTCTACACCACGAGTAACACCGCGGATTAGGACGCCGTTACGGCCTTCGTTATCATTAGTCACGTGACGGCGAACCGATTCACATAAAATCCAATCCAATTCTTGGCAGAAGAACGGCTCCCACGTGATTTGATTTGGAATTTGGAAATCTGACTTCCATCCGTGCTGCGCTCCTTCAGGAGATAATGTTACGCCTGATGGAGTTCCCACTAGGATAAAGCTACTTTTCCAATATAAATTGTAGAAGTATTGATCGAGGGCACGTTTGATAAAGAAATCATAAACCGTCATCAAAGGTAATATTGGGATACCTAGTGTGTCGCGCATTCTACCGAATGAACCTACGCAGCTCATAACGTTACCTTCTGCAATTTCAAAACGTAAGTAGCGATCTGTCACTTCTTCACCAGGAACTAGATCTGGAAGTTTGTTATCTTTTACACCAAGTTCTGCTTCGACGTCAGTTACTACTGGAGCACCAAAGATTTTACCATCCATTGCTGGATTTAAATTTGTACTTGTTCCCACATCCGGAGCCATCGAGATCAATAGCTCGCCAGGAACTTTCCATGGTTTTTCAGACGCTGTTAATGGCTTTTCTTTGTTGTCTAAAGCCGTGTTAGAAATACGAGTTAATTTAGCCGTCAACTGGCCTAGCATCCACTGCGTGTGAGGATAGCTAGTCATTTTAGTGTTGATCTCTAAAGACACTGGCAATGGACCGTGAGCAGCGATTTGTTTTTCAAACGAGGTTTGGTTCTTGGTTTTTAATTCTCGTTGAGCTTTGATTTGCTTTAATAATTCATCACCACGAGTTTTAAGGTATTTGCCTTCTGCAGAGTTATCCTCAAAGCGAGCAAATAAAGTCGAACCAGTGATGCCTTGTTTTTTTCTAAGTTCTTCAACTTCATCTTCATTTGGAAGAGCACTGTGGTTGCCCGGTGCTGCGGCCATTTTCAATCCCCAACCTTTTAGAGTATGGGCAATGATGATGGTTGGTTTACGAGTGCTTTTCTTTGATGTCAGCATCGCTTCAGCTAATAAATGCATATCGTGGCCACCGAAATCACGGATAGCTTGGTATAACTCTTCATCTGTAACCGAATCCATAAACTTTTTCATTTGTGGATGTTCTTTAGAGATACCTTTTTTCAAGGCTTTCATGTCTTTTACAAGAAGCAAAGCTTGTAATTCGTAGTCTTCTAATTCTTCTTCGATGAATTTTTTAAATTGTTCACCGCCGGGTTTAGCGAACATCTCTTTACGTTTTGAACCGTGACGGACTTGGATAACTTCCCAGCCGTTCGCTGCCATCGTTCTTTCGATACGATCAGCATCTGTTCCATCCATGATTTTCATGTTCGAAATGCGATGACCATCTAGAGATTGACGATTGTAATCAACGATCCAAGTTAGGTTACCAATTTCGCGTTCCGCAAAATCTGGAACCGCTTCATACATGCTACCTTCGCGGAATTCAGAATCGCCCGTCAATGCCCAGAAATGTGCGTCTGGAACTTCATAGTTGTGTTCGCGAGCGTATCTATACGCAAGTGCCAAGTAACCAGCTTGAACCGGTGGAATCCCTACGGTTCCAGAAGGGAAGAAGTTATGATTATCTGAATCGTACGTTGAATGGTATGACTGAAATACCGGCTCGCCATTTTGAGAGTACTTACGTAGTCCCATCATCGCCGTGTTGGCGTCATCAAGGGATAGACGAGAGAGATCTTTGTTTAAAAATAAATCCATCAAGTAATTGTATGAATGATCCGTTGGCGACGCGTGCGGTTTATTCGCGATGTGATCGAATCCTGTTTTTACTACTAAGTGCAAAGCACCCATAATGTGAAGTGCGCTGGCAGAGGCTGATGCGTGACCACCGGTTTTTGGGTCACCCTTAGATTTATCTGGGCGATGATTCGCTTGATAGATCATCTGAGTCGCTAAATAGTGAGCTCGGGTTGCAATCGTTTCAATGGTTTTACGGTCAGGTAGTTTCATATTTTCGAACCTCGGTAAGTGGTCTAAATGATTAAGCTTTAGATCATTAAATATATCGGGATATAATTAAAGTAGCTTAGCCAAAAGGGCAAGCCAAAACTGAGTGTTTGTTCTATACAAGTTTGAATCCTATAATCCTATGTATTCTTTTATATAGATCCTCTGTAACAATTCAGCGTTGCCAGCCTAATGGTTGGACTTTCAGCCACTCGACAGCGTCATGAAACGTAAATCGCAGAACATAATTTAGGTCATCCTTGATGTCGATACTGGCAGGTATTAGGCCCATCAGTTTATAAAGCCGAGAGTGCACGCGGGAGGTGTGGACATAGATATCCCGTACATTCGGATACTGCAGAGCCAGTTGCACGGCCACTCGAATAAGATTAATGCTGAGTCCTGCGGAAACCCCGGGCTGAGCGGTTAAACGTCCGACCTCTATGGATGTCCCAGAGATATCGTGTCGTCTGTAGTCTGGAAGTTCGAATTGTAGGGGTAATTTTTCATTTGGGTTACGCGCGAGTGTCACGCGGACGCCACCGTTGAATTCTGATTCTGCCGTCGCTTGCTCACTCGGAGTATCCACAATCAAAATCGATCGATTTGTCAGCTCTTTATCTATATGAGCCTGCTGGCTAAGAGCCGCGGGCGAGATTTGAGTGTCGAATTTTTTTAGACGCGCTCGGTAGATGTCACGTACATATTGGAAATAGGACTTTACCATTCTGTCGAGGGACGACATTGGCTGAACCTGTGCAAGATCTATAACTGTAAGTAGTGATCCATGAGCAGATGTAAGATTGAAAAATTTCACCTTTTTTAATAGCGGGAGAACGAAGGCTTTTTCAATATGGTTTTCATAAAATGTTACACAGTCTGATGATTTCGCTTCAATTACTGACGCAAGAGCCGTCGGTGAAATTGGAAAAATCAAAGCGGATGTTAGTAATGTTACATATAAAATATTTTTTATTTTTCTATTTTTATTTTTTAAAATCATCCAACCCAGTGATGCAAAATGAGTTTCAAGCCAAATCCAACGTGTGGACAGTTCAAATGAAAATTGGCCACATTCTAGTCGAAGTTTTAGACATGCGACAAACTTTGTACTTTTTCCGGCCATTAAAAATACCTAAAGAATACAAGTATTTATGTATGTCATTACTATTTTATTGGGTATAGAAATTATTTAGGTATCGCCTAAGTTTCTAAAATAAAATCCCAGCGGATTTTTACAGTGCCATCAGGATCTACGATGCCTTTTGGTGGATTGGGAAATGGTGCTGCTGAACGAAATGACTCAATAGCGGCTTCATCTAAATCTTTTACGCCGGAATCGCTGACAAGTTGAACGTTCACAAGTACGCCTTGAGGATTCAAGATGATCAAAAGCTTAGTCGTGCGGTCCTGGTCAGCTGAGGCGATCGTTCGACCTTGACGGAACATTTTAGTTAATTTGTCTCGTACTTTAGGTTCCCAGTGCTGTGACAGCTGTTTGCGAATGCGATTGAAATATGTGTAGTACTTGAATTCTTTAGTGCTCAGGATTGTCTCAACACCGATGCTTTTATCTTTTAAGTAATCTTGAGTCTGACTGGCAGTCGCTGCGCTTGAAGGCGTCGTGCTTGCCATCGTGTTAAAGCTTTTCTCTTTAAAACTAGCAGACATGTCAGACATAGGATTGAATTTTTCAAGACGGCGTACTTCTTGTTGCTCGGGTTTTGCTTGCTGTTGCTGTTGAGCCACTGGTTTGTTGTCTGCTGATTTTTTTGTTTTTGTGTTTTTGAACTCGCCCTTATCTTTGGCTACAGTTTGTTTTAATACCTTTTGATTATTTTTACTTAAATAGTAGTCATCATCTGGAGTTTCACTATTAAGAGCAGAATCATCTTGATCGACGATCTGACGATTTTTTTCCATTTTCTCTTCAGGCTTTTTATTTTTCTCGGACGGATCGATGTAGGAAACTTCGATAGTTTCTTTTTTAGGTTTTACATCTGGAGTGAAATATACAGAAAAGTAAAACGCGATGTGGATGGCTATCGAAACTAGTAAAAAGAGTGAAAAACGATGCATAATTATATATCGGCAGATAATCGATCTAAATTTAGGTGATTTTTTTTAAGCAACTCGATCAAAGTTGTGCAAAATGAGCTAGATCGGGAAATCACGTATTTGACTGATATATTCATCGAGGGCAGAATAAATTGATGAAGTTTGATGCGTGGGTTCTTTCGGATAAAGGACGAAGACGAGATTCTAATCAGGACTCTGTTTTAGTTAATCCAGAAGTGGGCTTATTTATAGTTGCGGACGGTATGGGAGGCCACTCTGGTGGGGAAGTGGCGTCGTCATTAGCTGTACAAGCAGCCGAAGAAGTTTTTAAGGATCCAGAAACAAAGAATCGCGCTCCTCGAGAAATGATTGCTCGTGCGTATGAACAAGCATCCCATCAAATATATGACAAAGCCGCTAAAGAAAATCCCGAGTTAGCAGGCATGGGCACGACTATGGTCATGTGTTATATTCGTAAAAACCACATTTATATAGGTAATGTGGGTGATTCACGATGTTACTTATTTAAAAAGCCTCATTTGTGGCAAGTAACAGAAGACCATTCTTTAATTAACGAACAAATTCGTGCGGGTGTTTTGTCAGAACAGCAAGCCTCGCAGTTAATCGGCCGTAACGTCATCACTCGTAGCGTGGGTTATGAGCGTGAAGTTGATCCCGACATTTTCGAACGCGAAATTTTTTCGGGCGAAACGTATTTACTATGTTCAGACGGTTTATCAAGTCTGGTCGGCGATCCTAGGATTTCAGAAATTATGGAGCAAAATGCGCCGGTGGATGCCTTAAAAGCTTGTGTTGAAGAAGCCCTTAAAAATGGTGGCGACGACAACGTCAGTGTTTTGATTCTTCACTTCGAATAGGAAATTCAATTGAGTAAGAAAAGTTTCACATTTTTTGTCATTTCAAATACGGATGGCCAAACTAGCAAGTTTGTCCTATCTGGCACACGACTAAAAATGGTGGCACTGATTACCTCGGTGGTTCTGCTGATTCTTCTCACCGGAATGATCGACTATTTTGGCCTATTGGTTCAAGCTATCGAGAATCGAAAATTAAAAGCAGAAAATGCTCAGTTGTTAAAGCAATTCCAAATCGTAGAAACCAAAGTTAGCTCGCTAGAAAACAGCTTAGAGCGCGTTAAATCCTTCACGACAAAATTGAAATTGATCACGAATGTTGATGCCGAAGATCGCATTACTAAATTAACGATGGGTAACAAACCATCAAATGCACCGACATACGAAGAAGAGTACGAACCAATGGATCAGCGGGCATCCAATCAGACTCTGGTTGCGGAAGACAAGCTATTCGCTCCGATAAAAGCAGAAAACGAAAAGCAGGGCGAATTGACTCTGCAGCCATCTGAAAAAGACTACGTATCGCTTGTGGTTAGAATTGATCGCGCGGTAAAAGAAACGCAATTAAAAGAACAAAGTGTTATCGAATTATGGGAAGGTTTGTCAGAGCGACAAAGCTTGCTAAACGCGATTCCTAATATCAAGCCAGCGCGTGGTTGGTTAACAAGTAATTTCGGTTATCGTATGAACCCATTCACGGGAAAAAATACGATGCATGCGGGTCTAGATATCGCGGCCTCTCCGGGTTCGCCGGTCTACGCACCAGCAGATGGTATCGTGATTTTCGCATCCTATGACGAAAGCTATGGTAAATTAGTCAGTATCGATCATGGATATGGCGTAACGACTCGATTTGCCCACAACTCGCAAATTTATGTGCATGTTGGACAACGCGTGAATAAGTGGGATGTTATATCGGCGGTGGGAAATACAGGTCGATCTACGGGACCACATTTACACTATGAAGTTCGCATCAACAGTATTCCCGTCGATCCGATCAATTTCGTATTGGACGAATAGTTCCAGCGAATAGTTAATTTATTCCGCGATCATTAACGACGAGATACACTTGGTATCAACGCCGTATGAATAAAACGGAGTCGCTAAAGCCCGAGTTAGAGATTTCGCATCGGGATTATACGTCAATTTTTCAATCGAGTAATTTACCACAGTCGTTGCATTTGAAATTGCAGTTGCGACAAACAGGGTACGATCATTTGGATTGTATACCATCGAAGAAATTCCATAAAGCAAGTATCCTGCAGCTACGTAAGTATTTGAATCGTATATTTTTGTCGCATTTGAAATAGCGTTAGTTGTATCGTCGAAGTCATAAACATAAATAGAATTTAGATTTACACTCAAACTATTACCCGCATAAGCCACCATGATTTGGTTATGTGAAGTGATATATTGGACAGCAACTGGGTAGGCATTTACATCCGGTGCTGTTTGTGCGCCAAGACAGTCGGCGGCTACGGTGTAACCATTGGCAGAAATTATCCCCCAGCGATTATTAGAGGCCGCTGCATTCGTGAATATAATTTTCCCGCTCGGAGTTACCGCCACGTTGTTAATGTTGGCGTTCGTAGCCCCGCACGTAGCGCCCAAAGCACTACCAATATAAGGAGCACCCATGCGAACCCCTTGGCTAGTTAGCTTTTCAATACCGGAAGTCTTAGCAACTAAGTAACCACCATCTGGTGTTTTCGCGATACCTTTAAGAGCGGCACTTAAAGCAGTAGCGTTGTTTGAAAATATAGTGCGTGTTGGACTATTAGCTTTAGATAGTTTCTCGATTCTGCGACCTGACGTATTTTCGACCATGATCATGATATTAGTCGCATCAACATCCACCAGACCAACTGGAGAATCACCCGCGTTTGCCGGTAAACTATAGTAGTCAGCTAGACTCAGTTCTTTTTGCGCATTTGTAAGACTCAATCGATATGATTGATTTGATGACGTGGCTGCCGTGAATGTAGTGTTTGTTCCTGAATAACAAGCGCCTGTAGAAACATAGAGATGTTTGGGAGTCACTACCGCAACCGGCTCTACAACCGGAGCTGCTTCTTTCTTTTTGTCGTTGCACGCCGTCAAAAATAACAAAGATAACAAAAAAACTTTACCGATATTCATAGGTACCTCAGCTAACCTATCGGTAAACATGCGTTTGATCTTTAAGAAATCTTTACAACGAGCGAATCTGAGACACTGGCGGGAGTAGGGCCGCGCCAGTATGAGACAGTTTAATTTTGAGACGAAATTAATCTATAGAGTTTAATGAAGGAAGTGGACATTTCAGTTCCACACGCTTTGCGTTCATTAGTTTCCCGAATTCATCTAGACTTAAGGCCTTCGGAGTCGATTTGAATTTCATTTTGTCGAAACGTTCTTGGATTAATGATTTTGTCGCAGAATTAAATGTTTTTCCACCACGGCAAAACGAAATAATTTGATCGCTAGTGTCGTTTACGTACGGATCGATCATATCACACATAAATTGTGCTGAACCTAAATAATCTTTAGATGCTTTGTATTTCAAATAAGCTTCTTGAAGCTGCTGGCACGCAATTTCGTACTGACGAGAACCCTTTGGTAACGTCTTGATATTGATATTTTCAAGGCGGCTCATGGTGTTCAAATCTTGAAGCATCGCTTTGTCTTGGTCTGCCCAAGATTTCTTAGTGTCGACATTGCCTTGAGTTTGAGCTGTTTTAGAGATTTGGAAAGAGCCTTTTTGTAAAAGCTTAACGAAATCGGTGAAACGGCTTAAAGAGTTACGGTGCATTTCCATATTGTTATCAAGCCATGCGTACACAGGAGATTTAGAAGTTTGTACGCCAAAAATAGTGTTTGAGCGGAACAAACTAGCTTTCAACTCTTGAGAACGTTGATCTAATTCACTTCGGATGTACACGGCATCGGGACGAGCCATTTCGCGTAATACTTTAATCACTCGGTCCATAGAACCTTTTTCTGATTTAAGTTTAACGTACTGAGCATTCCAAACTTTGTACTCATCACTTTGAGTTAATGCGGTTTCGATCTCTTTAACTTCTTTGTTTACGATACCGTCGGAATAAACGATGATTTCGTACATACGTTTCATCCACGTTTTAGTCTCTTCTGCGCACAGCGGGGTTGCTTTTGCTGCTTCAACGATATCATCGCCTAAGGCTTTACCCACAAGGATACCAAGTCGGTTTCTTGATTTAGTGAACGCCAAGTACAATTCGTCAGATTCAGTTTGAATTTGTGGATCAACAGTACCTGTACCAGTAATTGAAGTTGAACTGCTAGTCGTTGTGTTCATCTTACTCGCTTCTACAGCGGTTTCTAGAATACGTAATACACTGGCAGGGAATGTCTCTGCATCTTTACTTTTCTTAACTAAAGACGAGCCAACTAAGCAAATACGTTCTTTGTCTTCGCCAGCGCCTTTGATTTTAGCGTTGTAGAAGTTCATGTTGTATTTATCATCTACAACTTTAGCTTCTAAATCTGTAATGATTTTTTCTGTTTGATATTTGTACTGCATTAACGGAAGTAAACTTGAAGACGGATTTGTATAACGAGCGCGGTAGGCTTCGATATTTTTAAACAAAGTGTCTTTGATATCACTTAAACGACCTTCTTCACCTAATTGTAAGAAATCAATTTTTTGTCTTACTTTAACGAACTGGCACGTGTTCTGTAAGATAGCTTTTCTAACTTCAGCATTGTTCAAATCTAAAGAGTTCGCACGAGCATACTGATCAAAACCTTTGATCGCTGTCGTTGCGTAAACACCGCCCATAAGTGCGACTTTAGCAGCAATGCCGATTGCTGGATTAGCCGCTGCTAATACTAGACCGATCGGTGCCAAGTTATTCAAGATATCGTTAACTGCTAAAAGTGCGCGCCCTAAAGAAGATTTTGAAGGTCCGCAGTTTTTATTTAGAAGTTTATTGTTTGATAAATTATTAGCGATATTAGTTACGCCAGATACCGCGTCTGTAATAACGCGCTCAACGTCGCGAGTACTTGCTGCTGCAGCCAAGTTAGGATCCGCTTGGATTTGTTGAAGCTGAGTCACTAGGTTTCTGATTTTTTCGCTATCAGAATAAAAGTCAGTGTACTGAGGTTGTTGTTGCTGACATTCAGGATTTACACGCATTGATGAAGTTAACGAATCGAGTGCTCGGAAAATTGAATCGTAAGGGTTTGATTCAAACAATGGGCAATAGAATTCATTCGGCACTTGGGCTACTTGAATTGTGTTTGTGCCACTGCCATTAGTTGGAAAAATGGGATTGAATGAAGATCCGCCGCCACCGATTGGAATCGTGCCTGGTAAACTTGGAATAGTTGGGATACCTGGAATATTTGGTAAGCCCGGAATATTAGGATCTCCTGGTAATTGTGGGTCACCGGGTAGTGTCGGTAGCGGATTACTTGGATCCGTTGGGTTTGTCACAACGATCGGAAACAAATTATCATCTGGTCCTGCTGTTGTTGGTTTTTTCTGTGCTTGCACAGAACTAACAATCAACAAATTGACCATCATGATTGAAACAAATTTTGATATATTAACTCTCAAACTCCACCTCACCGTTATGTCCCTAAGATCTTGAGCAGCCTGTCTTTTACCATTTCTGTGCAGGGAAGGCTTATGCTATTTCATCAAAAGAAAAAAATACAAAAACTGACATGGCATTTTTCGGTCCTGTCTTTTTTTCATTGTCTCACGTTGAGAATTTGATTTTTAAGTCGTCGCAAGCCGTCTGGAGACACTGAGTTTTGGCCGGGTATTTGTATATATATAATTGTAAGACACTTTGTCTGTTCTTGAGACAGTTCAAAGTGAAAGGTTTAAATTGAAATTAGCGATGGTATTTTTATTAGCAGTATCAGTAAGTTATGGGCAGCTACGCACCCCGCAGGGTGCGTTTGACTCTTTAGAACGCCTGTCACCACTGAATGATAAAAATTACTTTCAGGTTATCGACAAACACGTGAAACATTTAGGTAAAATTAACAATAAGAATCAGATCGATAGTAAAAGGTTGAAAAGCGTTAAGCTATTTAAGTTCAAAAGTACGCTTTCGTATTACGCTTACGGTCGCAGATTTTATGTTCCCGCGCGAGTGAACGTAAACGACTCGTTTACTGATGGTTTAAATAGATCAGTTCCTGCCTATATCCCACCATCTCAAAGCGAAACCGAAGTAATGAAGTTTTTCGGTGATAAAATGATCCAAAACTGGTTATCGTCATCGGCAGTGAAGAATTCATCGTTTGGTAAAGCAGCCACATCGGTTGAACAAGCCATGAAAGTCGAAGCTTCAATTGCGGGTGCGCCTACAACATCGGGTGAGAAAACAATCGATCATAAATTTTCGTTTCAATATATGGCTCTGCAGTCCCAGGCGAAAGTGGATTACCATGGTTGGACTCAAGCACATTTCGTGCATGATTCTCGCGTCGGCGTAACTGCCGTCGAAGTTTCAGAGAAAGTTTTTAAAAATAAAGACCTTGTTTTTAATCATACTAAAAACCCCGCGGAGAACCGTAGCTCAGTCGCTTTACGCTGGAGCTGGTAATCCATCCAAACTAATTTGAAGTTCCAATATCCGTGCGAAAGTGAATGCCTGACCATTTCACTTTTTCGGCCAAGCTGTATGCATTTTTAATTGCGTCAGCTTTACTTGTGGCCACACCAACAGCCCCTAATACGCGTCCACCATGTGTGATCCATTGATTGTTTTCCCTTTTAATTCCTGAGGCAATCATATGCTGAGATGCCGTTTCTGCTACTAAATCGTAGCCTTCAATTGTTAAGCCTTTCTTGGGACTGTCGGGATAACCCGGGCTAGCAAGTACTACGCAACTGGCAAAATTTCGATTCAACTTTAGTTCGCTTAGGTTGCCTTTGGATAGTCCTAGTAAAAACTCACCTAAATTAGATTCAATTAAAGGTAGTATGCTTTGTGTTTCAGGATCGCCCATGCGGACGTTGTATTCTAGTACAGAAGGATCATTGCCATTCACCATGATTCCTAGAAAAATCACACCACGATATACCGAGTTGCCTTTGCTGATTTCTGCCATTGTTGGCTCGATCACTTTTTTGCGAATATTGTTATCGAGTTCATTTGAAATTTCTAAAGGAGCCCATGTCCCCATGCCGCCGGTGTTAGGTCCTTTTTGGTTATTATAGAGTCGCATGTGATCTTGGGCGATCGGAAGGGACACATAGTCTTTGCCATTTGTGAAAAACAGATAACTGAGTTCCCAGCCCGGCGTAAACTGTTCTAGAGCCGCTTTAGATCCAGCAGAGCCTAGAGTTTTTTTCTCGAAAATATTTTCGGCAGCGGCGAAGAGTTCATCAGGTGTATCGCAGATGAAAACACCTTTGCCTGCAGCTAAACCATCGGCTTTTAGAACATACGGAGCTGTGAATTGCTGAATGTGCTGTTTGACTTGGTCCACAGTTTCCACAAGAACATACTTTGCGGTGGGGATTTTCGCCTTGATCATAAATTCTTTGGCAAAAACTTTACTACCTTCAAGCTGTGCCCAGTGTTGGCTGGGGCCGACTACGTTAAAACCTAGATTTCGTAGGTGATCAGAGACGCCGTTAACCAAAGGATCTTCGGGGCCGATAAAGATAAAATCATAGCGATTATCCGCACACAATTTTTCAATAAACGAAGTGTCGCTAAGCGATTTATCTGTGAAACATAAGGCTTCTTTTTTCATTCCGTCGTTGCCGGGGAAAACATGAATTTCAGAGTCAGCTGTTGTGCGCTTAAGTGCTTTAACAAAAGCGTGTTCCCTGCCGCCTTGCCCTAATATCAGAATTTTCATGACGTCTCCTTTACTCGTAGGAAAATACAAACTAGTCTTTTTTGTATGGAAAAAATAGTATTTATATCAGGCAAAAGAACTCCGTTTGGAGCCTTCGGTGGCTCTCTAAAAGATGTGTCCGCAACCGACTTAACTGTCGCAGCAACAAAAGCAACCTTACTACAAGCTGGATTATCTGCAGATAAAGTAGATCATCTTGTTTTAGGTAACGTAGTTCAATCTGGCGCTGATGCGGCTTATATTCCTCGTCATATCGCTTTAAAATCAGGAGTACCGATTCCTGTGCCGTCTTATTCAGTGAATCGCTTGTGCGGTAGTGGATTTCAATCTTGGGCTGAAGCAGCAAAAATGATTCTTACTGGCGAAGCCACTACAGTTTTAGCTGGCGGTGTAGAGCAAATGTCCCAAATTCCTTACGTAGCTAGAAATGTTCGATTCGGCGGCGTTCGTATGGGAAATTTTGAATTAGAAGACTACATGACCTCGGCACTGACGGATGCCTATTCGAAAACGCCAATGGCGATCACAGCTGAAAACTTGGGCGAAAAATATAGCATCACTCGTGAACAATCTGATCGTTACAGTATTCAATCGCAACAACGGTATGATCAAGCATTCAAGAAAGGTTACTTTGCAGAAGAAATTGCTGCGGTAACTGTTGAAACTAAAAAAGGCGCGATCGTTGTAGAAAAAGATGAACATCCAAAACCAGAATCAACTTACGAGAAAATTTCTACGCTTAAAGCTTTATTCAAAAAAGACGGCTTAGTTACGGCGGCGTCCGCTTCGGGTATTGTTGATGGTGCGGCGATGAGCTTGCTCATGAGTGAATCGAAAGCCAAAGAATTAAATTTAAAACCGATGGCGCGAATTCTGTCTTGGGCGAGTGTTGGTTGCGAGCCAACGATCATGGGTATTGGACCAGTGATGGCGTCGAAACAAGCTCTAGCTAAAGCCGGCTTAACGTTAAATCAAATGGACCTGATTGAAGTGAATGAAGCCTTCTCGGCTCAGTATTTGGCTGTGGAAAAAGAATTAGGATTACCAACAGAAAAAACAAACGTAAATGGCGGCGCAATCGCCGTTGGACATCCTTTGGGTGCCAGTGGAACGCGAATCATGAATCATTTGGTTTATGAATTACATCGTCGTAAAGCTCGATATGCTTTGGGCAGCGCTTGTATTGGTGGCGGTCAAGGTATCGCTGTTGTTATTGAGAGAATCTAATTATTTCAAAAGAGCCCACGGCTCTTTTTTCCACAAATAGGGAGGGGTCATTTGAGTGGTTATTTGAATGTCTATGACCTTATCGAAGGTCGCTCCCAAAACACTCAGAAGATTATCTCTTTTTACGAAGACTACACGTTAGTTAATCAAAAGAGCTTTGCCGAGATCACTCAAGATGTCGTTGTGATGGCAAAGAAGCTATCGTCACAATTGGTTAAGAACGAAATCTTTTTTGTTTCTCTTCCAAATTCATATGATTTTTTAATCGTATTTTTGGCCTCTTTGAAAGCGGGAGTTATTCCAGCTCCGATTGTCAGCGCGGACTCGATGATGAAGTCTGACTATTACGATTATTTAGATCAATTAAAAGCCTACACTCAGATTCAAAAAATATTGCCATTAGATAGTCATCGAGCGGAACTCGTTCGCTCGGGTTTTGAGGTTATTTCCATCGGCGAAGCCTTGAGTGGATCTAATCCCGAGCAGTTTCTGAATAATCCGCAAAAACCAAAAATGCTCCCTTCGTATTTGAACGAACAAATTGCATTTATTCAATTCTCTTCCGGTTCAACGTCAGATCCTAAAGGCGTCATGATTTCGCACAAGGCTTTGATTGAAAACATTACGATGCTTCGTTTAGCGATGGAAGTATCGGAAAATTCCGTTCTGGTATCCTGGATACCTTTCTTTCACGATATGGGTTTAGTAGGAAGTTTATTGACGGCGATTTTGACTCCGTATGAAACCCATATTCTTAGACCCATCGATTTTATAAAATCCCCTCTGAAGTTTTTAGAACTGACCACAAAAGTTAAAGCCACAATTTGGGTGGGGCCAGATTCGATGTATCGAATTCTGTCTAAAAATATGTTTCAGGCAAAACTGAATATTGATCTGTCTTCTTTGCAAGCGTGTTTATGCGGGTCTGAGCCCGTATTGCTAGATACATACAATCAATTCAAAGCAGTCGCTACGCCATATGGTTGGAATCCACAGTCGTTTATTGCTGGCTATGGCCAGGCAGAAAATGTGGTTGGGATTTGTTTTGCGCCAATGCGATCTCACATAAAGACGCATGAAAAAAATAAACGTCAAATTGTGAGCTGCGGAAAGCCATCCCGTGAAATCAAGGTTCAGATTTTAGATGAAGAACAAAAGCTGGTGAAAGATGGCATTGAGGGTCTGATATGGATTCAATCGCCAAGTTTATGTTCTGGCTATTTAGATAGAGACGATTTGTTCAAAGCTAACTGTTTAGGTTCATGGTTTTTCACTGGTGATATCGGTTTCATTAAGGATGAAGAACTCTACGTTTCCGGCCGACACAAAGATTTAATTATTGTCGAATCGAAAAAATACTTCTCAGTGGATCTAGAACAGCGGGTGTGGAATTTGATCGGACATGATCGCCATGTAAAAAAAGTGGCAGTAGTTGGTAAGGGCACTATTGGCGGAGATGAATCCGTCACGGTCTGCGTCGAATGGTTGGACTTTCTGCCACTACTGAGTTTTCGACAGCGAGATGATTTTAGAAATAAGATTATCCACAATTTGAAAAATCAATTTAAAATAAGTAAGAACGACGTCATTTATACGGGTGTGCGGTCCTTGCCACGAACAACGAGTGGTAAATTGAAACGCTACTTAATTAAAAATCGTGTTACTTCAAAACAGATCAAGAATAGCTTATGGGATATTTTCTGGCGTTCTTGGGTTCTTGGGATGATGAAATAAAATGGATTCACAATCAGAAATTAGAACTAAAGTTGAAGATATATTTAAAGACCAATTTGGCGGCGAAGCTATCGACTGGCAAAGGTCTTGGTCTGATTATAATTTTTCATCGATTCAGCTGGTTTACTTTTTAAAAGACCTTGAGAGCGTATTTGGTTCAATTCCCATTGAAGAATTTTATGATCTTACAAACGGTAGTGATTTGGTCGACTATTTATCAAAGAGAAAATAAAAGCCGCATGCGTCTGCATACGGCTTTTATTTAGATCTATTTTACGACGGTTACTTTGATTGTTTTGCTCATTTTAGGCCCATACGAGCGATGAGCTCCATCGGCAAATTGTAAAGTGATCGTATGATCGCCCGGAGGTAGAGTGACTTCAGCCTCTGTTTGGCCTTTTCCATAATGAAGATGTTGGGCATCATTAGGGATCGCTTGGCCTTCAGGAAAAGCCGCCATGTCGATAAGGATATGGTGATGTCCCGTTTTTTTATCTTCAGCATCTTCACCAGCAGGGCGAATTTTCATTCCGTTAACATCCATTTTAACTTTAAATGGACTTTTAACTTTTTCACCGTCTTTTGGTGATACGAAATCGACCGTGTTAGCTAGCGTGCTGATAGAAAACAGTAGGGCAATAAACAAATTTCTCATTTTCACTCCTTTGAAGTTGTTTGATTGTTGGACTTTGTAATTAGACCTCTATAAATTGTGTTTGTAAAGAAGCTTGAATTCGCTAATTATTTTATGTTGAAGGAGTGTCTATAATGAAAACCCAAACGATTTTTGTTAGATTTTTATTTCTGATGTTTTTTCTTTTTGTGAGTATATTAGGTTGTACCTCTATGAAGCATGTTGAAAGTGCAGAAGGAACCGGGAAAAAAGTTACATTTAATAAGGATTTTGAATCGGTTTGGACAGCTACTTTGTCGGTCCTTGGTACGCTTCCCTTAAATATTGAAAAGAATGATAAAAAAGTAGGTAAAATTTTTGCCCACCGCCCGGCGGGCTTTTTTACTTCTAGTTGGGGCGAAAATGTAGGAATTTTTGTTAAAAAGATTTCTAGTAGCCAAACTTCGATTGAGGTTGTTTCAAAGAAAGTAGTTTCAGGAAATATCTTTGCGACTGATTGGTCTCATGAAATAATCGCAAAAATTAGCGATCAAATTGATGAACATTAGATAGGTTCGAATTTAGTGTCGCAAATTTCCTTAAAATAAAAAAATTCGGTGCCTGGCACTTTATTTCTTATTGATAAAAGCTTCTGCTTTTTCATATTGATTGGGATCGATGTAGATTCGATCAATGACGCGGGTGCCTTCATATTTTTTAAATATTTCAGTCGAGTTATTGATCGGTGATGGTTCAAACCATTTATCATAAGAATCCACCACAAATATATCTAATGCTTTATCTGTTGGAGAACCAGAATGGTATTTCGACAATCTCGCATGTGAAGATGCATGAATTGTCGTAAATCCTTCTTTCTCTAAATCTACTTTCAATTTTTCGAATCGATCGTTTTCACCAATCGAGTGAAGTTCAATTAAAACCTTAAATGGTTTACGTTGTGAAATGCGCTGTGCCCAAGGATTCGAAGACAAGCTTAAATGTTCGTATAACTTATAATCGTTATATTTTGTGTACTGTTGAATGTCGGCAGGAAGTACGAAATCACACTCTGGTGACGTCAAGTAGCGATTCAGCATTTCTTCGTAGATAATACTTTTGTGATGGAAGTAAACCATCAAATGCATATGGTGACGGGAAATCAAGAAATCGTCGAATGAATACAGTGCGCGACGATTTAAAGACAAGAAAAGTTTATTTTCTTTCACGTGGAAAGTTAGATTTTGGATTAGCCATTCAATATCTACTTTGCCGTAATTGGTACCACAGAAATAACTATCTCTTTCCAGATAATCCATACGGTCAGCATCTAGCTCGGAACTAACGATTTGACTGATTATTGGTCTGAAATCAATCACGCCATCAACAAAGAAATCATCTTTCTCTGGCAATGTTTTATCAATGAGTAAAGCCACGTGATAAGGAGTGAATTCAAAATTTTCTTTAATTACATTTGTGATATTTGAATCTAAAATAAATTTTAAAGTGTAGTCTTCGTGATTCGCTTGTCTCTCGTTACCATCATAAACAGATAGTTTTAACTGCGAAAGTTTTGGCATAACCTGTTCTGTAGTGTGGCTTAGAGGGCCGTGACCGACATCATGTAACATTGCCGCAAGTCTACATAGTTGACGAAATTGATGTTTCTTGGACGGCTTTTTAAAAGGATAAACCTTGAAAATAGAATCAAATACCATTCCCGCAACATGGCTCACACCAAGGGAATGCAGGTATCTGTTGTGAGTCGCACCAGGAAAACTAAACTCAGAAAAACCTAATTGTTTAATAGCGCGCAAACGTTGAAATTCTAAAGTATCTAAAATTTTTACTTCGGAATCAGAAAAGTACATTGAACCATGAAGAGGATCGCGAATTTCCATGAAGAATAGATACTGCTAAGCCTATCCTTTATCAATATACGATCTGTTAGGACGAAATCTTTTCAGTCGAAAAATCCTCCAAATCGAATTAAATGGATTTGTAGAACTAGTTTACAGGTTCTAGGTCTAGTTTATCTCAATATGACTCAAGTTATTTCAAAGTGTCCCGATATGAGATGTAAGCAATAATCACCCACTGGAATCATAACGGTTCCACATCACTCAAGGATTGAGGGATGTATATAACTCATGGAGGAGGAATTTATGGGGTTACGTATTAATACAAATACGTCTTCGTTAAACGCTCAAAGGGTGCTTTGGGGAACGAAGTTGGGTCTAGACAAGAGCATGGAAAAACTTGCTTCTGGATACCGCATCAACAGAGCCGGAGACGACGCCGCAGGGTTAGCGATCTCTGAGAATCTCAAAGCACAGGTTAGAGGTCTTAAGCAAGCTACGCGAAATGCCCAAGACGGTATTTCACTAGTGCAAGTCGCGGAGGGCGCGATGAATGAAGTATCTTCGATACTAATTCGCTTAAGAGAGCTAGCA
>CAZCHT010000002.1:0-80189 GCA_964498705.1 uncultured Bdellovibrio sp.
AGGTGTTGCCTGTTTCATGAAGGCTAACAACCACTTTTTCTGTTGGAAACTCAAAGTGACTTGCGACACTTTCTAAAATTCGTAAGTTCGCCTGATGCGGAACTAACCAGTCCACATCTTTAGGGTCCACATTGTTAGCGCGGAGGGCTTCGTGGCAACATTCTGTCATTGTGCGAACCGCGTTTTTAAAGATCTCACGACCTTTCATGCGAACAAATTGAGATTTGTTATCAAGAACTTCTTGGCTGAATGGGATTTTTGATCCACCAGCAGGAAGGACGAATAAGTCACCTAAGTTACCATCTGCATGTAGATGCGAGCTCATGATAATATTTGGGTAAGAGGCTTCTGTGGCAGATAAAATCCATGCACCAGCCGCATCACCAAAAAGGATGCACGTTTCGCGATCTTCGTAGTTTACAAGAGTGTGAAGAACTTCGCCGCCGATAACTAAGATGTTTTTAAACATACCTGTGCGGATAAATTGGTCGGCAACAGAAAGGCCATAAACAAAACCAGAACAAGCCGCTGTGATATCAAACGCAACGATATTGCGGCAGCCTAATTTGGCCTGCAATGTACACGCAGTGGAAGGCATCATTTGGTCAGGGCTAACGGTAGCCACAATGATCATGTCTAGATCATGCGGGGTCATTCCTGCCATTTTTAGGGCTTTTTGAGTGGCTTGAAAAGCCAGGTCACTCGTGGCCACACCGGGTTCAGCGATATGGCGAGTTTTAATGCCGGTACGTTCAACGATCCAATCGTTGTTCGTATCGACCATTTTTTCTAAATCGAAATTTGTAAGAACTTTTTCAGGAAGGAAAGAGCCGATTCCTGCAATTTTGGATCTAAACTCTCCAGCCATGGAAGCCTCGCTTTAGTTAGGATTACTCAGCAGTTTCAGTGTCTTCAGCTTGTTTCTTAACTTTAGCAGGGATGATTTCTTTACCGCGGTAATAGAAAGCGCCATCAGATGCTTTGAAAGCGTGGTGAGGAGCGTGGAATTCTCCCATTTTTTTATCAAAACCAATAGCTGGGATATCTAAAGCGTCATGTGAACGTCTCATGTCGCGGCGTGAGCGTGAGGTTTTTTTCTTCGGTGTAGGCATTGTAGCTCCTTAAAAAACAGATCTAATTATTAAAATAATAAAGACGAATTAATTCCTTAATTTCACTCAAAAATCAATCATTGATATTGTGGTTTGGTCAGGGTGCGTAAAACTTACTGAGTGATCTTCAAGGTCTTTAGCACAGCAAAAGGATTTGTTTCCTCAAGCGGCGTCGGTTTTTCTTCATAAGTTTTAAGCAGATTTTGAACATTTAGCCCACAATCAGAGCAATCTCCCTTAGCGCTGATCTCAGGAGCCGGATTATAAGGCACTTGAAGAGCGATCGATTCGTGAAGGTATTCGCCGATATTTAATTTCATTCCGGCCGAATATTCAAAACTTTGCAGATCACCAGCTTCGTTTTCAGTGAAATGATTCGGTTTTGCATAATGACCATCGCGGGTCATTTCTTGAGGTGGAATTAGGATTTCATTGAATTTAACGGTCAGTGGAAATTGAATTTTTTGTCCGCAGTATGAACAAAGTTCTTTAGATTTTGTTTGTATTGAACCGGTCAGAACAAAGTCGCGTGTGTTTAACGGGCGAATAGTAAATTGAGTGGTGTATTTATTTTCGCCAATTAGATCAGCTAACGCCTCGGTGACTTCGCCGGTTTCAGTTGTGTATTCGTAATTTCGGCCCTCTTCAGGGATTTCAGCTAGATTGATAATCATGTATATGTCCTAAGTTTTCGCAGGTTCAGGGTCAATGAGTTTTGCCCGGTTTTACTAAATTACACATTTTTCGTTTAAAAATAAGCCCCTAAAGCGAGCTCGCCAAAAAACAGACTTTTCACGTCTTCGCCGACGTTTTGAGAGCCAAACTTGTTAGTTAAATATTGGTTTTCAGGAAGTGAATTGCTCTCAACGCCCAGTTTAACTTGGAACGATACACCTTTTAAAAGATTACCATCGACCCACGGAATTGCGTAGCCGATGCTCGCGCGGGCGATATTAGTGTCTGCGGATTGGTAATCGCTGCTGGATTCTGCAAGTTTTTTATCGATACCAAAGAACGTATTGCCGATAACGCCGTTGTCACGTTCATAGCGGTCTTGAGATAGCTCGTACTTGCCCCAAGAACGGCCGAGTTCACCATTAATAAACCAACCCTTTGTGGCGATGCCTTCGGGTTTTAAAAAGTACTTTGCGCTGATGAGAACGGCTTTGCCGGAAAAGCCTGACGTGGTTTTGTAGTATTGACCATTATCTAAATCGCCGCCCTCATGATAGCTGAGTTTGCTTTGGGTATGAGCGATAATGCCTATAAGTAGATTAGATTTTAAAACATAATTAACGCCAAGGCGATTGCCCGCGTTCGTAGCGCCGCCGATGAGTTCAATGTGGGACTGGGCGATTGAGTTGGGCCGGGTATTAGATTCAATGGTTTCGCCGCCGGTGTCTTGGGCATTTTCTGTTTGAAGGGCGTTCGAGTTGAGAGAAAGTGCCAGCATAAAACTAATTAGAATGTGTGGTGTTTTCATAAGCGACCAATATACATAATCGGTCGCCGGAAATCTAGATGCGTGTTTTTTTTACGTGCTTGTATGCCTTGGAGACAAGCGAACTTCAGGCTAGAAGTTAACGAATTGGTTTTCAGCCTTAAGTTTGTTTTTAACTAGGCCTAATTCTTTAACTTGCAGGATAAGTTCGCCCCAGCGGTTTTCAGTCATTTTTCCCAAACCGTCGGTGTTTTGAATTAAAGCCGCTTGCGCCTCGGCGCTTTTCTTAAAGGTTTCTGGTTTCATGCCAGGATTTAGCTTCGCCATGTAGGCGTTGGCTTTATCTGGATTTTTTAAGTATGAGGCCCAGCCATTTGCGACAGCTTGGTGTAATTTTTTAACAGTTTCAGGGTGAACTTTATTAAAATCTTTTCGAACGGAAAGAACTGTTGTGTAGGGGTTAAATCCTTCGTCGGCCACTAAAAATGTTGAAACTGGAATTTTCAAATCACCCGCGGCGATAGGCTCACTCGTAATGAAACCTTGTTGTGATAATTGATTGTCTTTTTGAAATTGGCTCAGGCCGCCCAGGTAGGGAACCATTTTGACTTTAGCATGTGGGTATTTTTTAAGAAGAAACAAAGAATACGACAAACCTTTTTGCCAAGCTAGGTAGCCTTCGTTTGTTAGGACATCGCCGATATTTTTAAATTTGCGCGACTCGTGTGACATAATCATTTGAGGGTTTTTTTGGAAAGCAGCAAAGATCCCGACAACATTGTTTTTTAAATTCTTGTCATTAGAAATCAAAATTTCCTCTGCGGATACGATAGCAAAATCAACTACGCCTTTGGTTAGCATTTGTACTGTGGGAGTTCCTGATCCACCCGGAAGGATTTCTACGTTAAGGCCTTGTTTTTTGAATTCATCGTCGATCAGAGCTTGGTAAAACCCACCGAATTGAGGCTCTGGTAGCCAGTTTAGTGCGAGCTTGTATGTTGTTCCTGTGGACGCAGCCTGAGTGTCTGGTACTTGTGCGAAGACTAATGTATTTAGCGCGAACAAAAACAGACCAACGAGTTTTATAGATTTCATCCTGACCTCCAAAAACTTAAAGCTTAAAAGGTCTATAGCGAGTGATCAATAAGTTTATGATGTTAAGTAACATAATCTGTAGAAGTCCGATCACAGCTAGTCCAATCAATGCCGCAAAAACTAAATCAATACGTTGTTGAGTTCGAGAGGAGTCGATCAATGACCCAAGGCCGCCGCCCGCTACGAATTCGCCAGCCACAACGCCGATGACCGCTAAGCCCGATGAAATACGCAGACCCGCAAAAATATAATGATACGAGCCTGGGATCTTTAAAAAGAAAAGAGTTTGTAGACGGCTGCGTTGGTAAACTTGAAATAGTTCAAGTAAGTTTTTATTGATCATGTCCAATCCGACCAATGTATTCGCTAAAATTGGAAAAATACTGACGAACACGGCGGACGCAATAATGGTTTGTGGGCCATACCCAAGATAAATAACCAGAAGCGGCGCAATCGCAATGATGGGAACTGTTTGAAAAAAGATGGCTAGCGGAAAGATCGCGCGCTTGATCCAATCATTTAGCGAGAAAATAATAGCTAGTGTAAATCCTAGAACGAAGCTCAGTAGCAGACTTTGGAAGCTTAAGCGCGCGGTATCCCAGAATGCCGAGAAAAAGGCCTCTTGGTTTTCTTGAATGGTGTCAAAGATAACCGAGGCTGGCGGAATCAATTGAGGATCCCACATTCCCATCTTGTTAAGCACTTCAATGGCAATGGTGATTGCGGTGACCAGTATCAGTGTTGGTAGGAATTGCTTCACGCGCGACCTCGCAATCGATCAGAAATATCGGTAACGAGTCTAAAATATTCGGGCGACTGGCGGTATTGTTGTGGATGAAAATCTTTTTTCTGTAAGTCGAGTTCTTTGAATTCCTGCTGATTGCCTTGAGGAAATAGCCATAACTTCTGAGAAAGAAAAACACTTTCATTCACCGAGTGGGTAACAAAGAACACGGTCATCTTGTGTTCCTTCCAGTAGTCCAGCAGCTCCTCTTGTAGTTCAAAACGGATGAAGTCATCTAATGCCGCAAAGGGTTCATCCATAAATAAAACAGATTTATTGTTGATGAGAGCCCGCGCAATGGATACGCGCATTTTCATTCCGCCCGATAGTTGGTGAGGAAATAAATCAGCGGCCTCTTCTAATTTTACCGTTTTTAAAATGTTTTGTATCTGCTCTTGTTTTTCAGATGGGCTAATCGTTTTTGAAGAAATGCCTATACCCACATTTTCTGAAACAGTTAGCCAGGGCAGCAAACACGACTCTTGGAAAACAAATCCAGGATTGGTGTTTGCTGGTTGAGCTAGGCTACCTTCGCTTAAAGTATCGAGTTCAGCTAGAATGCGAAGCAGTGTCGATTTTCCGCAACCCGATGGGCCCAGAATAGAAATGAAATCGCCGGTTTGCGTTTGAAGGTTTAAGTTTTTAAACAACCAACGTGAATCAAATTTTTTCCCAGCGTTCTTAAGTTCTAACATGCAAAGCCTAGCATTTAAGTCCAATCATAATTGAAACTGATGCTGATGCGTAACTCATCAGAGTTATTTTGTACGACTTCGTGACGAAGCCAGCTTTCAAACAGAACGACCTCGCCCTCTTTAGGAATGAAATTAAAAAAGTTCAAATTCTTAGTCGGGACGTTTTTCTTTTTTGGAGGGGTGGCCATCATTTGGGTAAAACGTGGATCTTCAAACTTCAGCGCCGGGACGTTTTTCTTTGGCAAGCTGATATAGACGGTCCCGGAGATAACGCTTAATGGATGAATGTGGCCCGTATGAATCGTTCCCCGAGGCATCACGTTGGCCCACATTTTTGAAAGGTGCAAATCGGATGGGGAAATGTCCCAGCCCAATTCTTTGACGTAGGTAGCGACATGTTTATCGAGTTTTTTCTTAAGCTCGCCAAATGTGGACGAGAATAGGTGTAGCTGGTCCATCGATCCATAGGAGGTATAACCGAACAGGTAGTTTTTCTCTGACCATTCTTGCCCGTCATGATCTATTTCCGAGATTTTTAGGGTGTCTTTCTTTAGGTCCTTAAGGAGGCTGCTTTTCGCCGGCGAAAGCTGTGCTGTAAGTATCTGAGTAGGAAAAAGAGTCTGAATCATTGATTACCTTCATTGTTTCAAATGGATACACTGACTATATGATTTGTTTACACCTGTTATCAATAATTAACACTCTCGGTTTAAATGATTTTTAAGTCTACCAGGATGCAATAGGATGGGCCCGTCATTGCACTTATGTCTATCGAGACTAATTCTAAGGAGAATGACATGAAAGCTTTAATCTTAACTCTTATCATCAGCGCGAGTGTTTTTGCAAAAGTAGCAGATTTTAACTCACTGATCAGTGAGGATACTAAAGCTCAAAAAGAGTTGCACACAAAATTGAAATCTCAAGTTTACACTCAAAATGAATTAGATGCGCGTAAGAATTTAGTACGAACTAAAAAAGAACAAAAAGAATCTACGGTTGTATTCTATGATGAAGCCCAAACAGAGATCACAGCGCCTTCGAGTGATAAGTTTTTCCGCTATAAAAAAGAAACAAAACAAAAAACAACGAATCCTCGCAAGAATCAACATCGTGTCGCTAAAGAATTACGCGAACTTGGTCTGTAGTTAGCGGTATTTATATAACTCATATTTAATTTTTTTTTGAAAGAAGGCACCCGTTAAAAAGGTGCCTTTTTTTATTAGTATTTCGTACGGATGCAGCGGAATGCACGCTCATTTTCTGGGTGATCATCGTTATCAAAATAAACCACAATAGCTGGATCTATTTGTTTGTTAGGCTGGATCGCCACGATCCACGACGAGTCGTTTGTCATTGGCCATTGAGTTAAACGAAACAATGCATAGCCTTTCCATGGTGAATAAGGGGCTTTTTCAATTCCGGCCGGAACCCCGATTGATGCCTTAGCGTTTTTATATTGAAACCAGTGAATGGTTTTGCTGTAGTTATCTACTGACAGAACGCCAGTTTGGTTGTTTTTATCGATGCAGTTGTACTCGCTGGCAAGTGTGTTTAAGCTTAGCAAAATGACTAATGTTGTAATGAATTTCATATTTATCTCCTTGGCGAGTTGTTTACCAAATCTTGAATGAATATCAAAATAATATGATGCGTATACGTATCATTCGTTTTTGCTATATATTAATTAGAATGCGTCCCTAGTCCTGGTTTGACCTATGGTTATGCCTAGTTACCTCGACGTTGTAAAAACAACTGTCCAAAGTTTAGTGGGTGGGTTTGTGGTTGCGCCTGGGGTATTGTCCGTCCGCTTATAAACCAAACCCAAGGAGAATCTATGAAAACGTTATTATCATTAGTTATGTTATTTACGGCAGCAACAGCATTTGCTGAGCTCAAAGGTCCAAACTCTGTAACTCCGATTGTATGCGGTAAAAACGAAGCGATTAAAGCGGGCGCTGCAAAAGTGACTGAAGTTTGTATTTCTCATTTATCTGTTATTATGCCAGGTGGCCCATCATCAAGTATTTTAGCGGCTTTTGAAGGCTTAAGCGTCTCTGTTTATGCTGTGGCTAATACACAAACTTATTTCTATGAAAAGTATGTACCGGCTGGTTTACATGTTGAACCAGGTCATACGCCAGGTGGAACATCGATGATTAAGCATTACCGTTTAGCTGGTTTAGTTGCGGGTGGTAAGTTAGTTCGTTCGCCTTTGATCGCTTTGCCAAGTGATTCAACTGTTGTTTACACAACTACTCAAGGTGCGAAAGTGTCACTATCTGGAAAATTCTTAGGTTTAGATTTCTCTACATCTAAGTTAACTCCAGTTTTAACAACTATGTAATTAGGAATGTAATTTAAAATTCTATCACAGGATGAGTTTTCTGAGCTCGTCCTGTGTGTAGACGTAGTCAGCGTAAATCATAGTGTTTGTGATGTTGCGATGACCTAACGCCACTTGAACTAGACGTAGATCTTTTGTCTTTCGATAAAGCTGAATCGCAAAGGTGTGACGAAGCGAGTGAAACTTCTTAGGTACCGGGCGGTACAAATCCCAAATTTGATAAAGACGATCATAGGTAATGTTGAAAACCTTTTGAGTCTCGACCGATTCAGCATAGCGCTGAAGTTTTAAAAACAATCCGTTTTGAAGAGGAATTTCGCGATCATTGCTGCCTTTGAGCCCGCGAATGAAAACTGACATGTCATAGGTGTTTAAATCTGATTTTTGGATATTGAGTATTTCTTGAGCACGAGCTCCTGTTTTTAAACCAAGTAGTAAAATTAAACAGTTACGCGTATCTTTATCAATATAAGTATCAATTATCGACGAAAGTCTGTCGATCTCAGGAGTCAAAAGATACTTGTTTTTGTTTAATTGATAGCGCAAAAAACCACCTTAAAATCCATCTCAAAAAATCACTAAAAAACAACCGGAAATCGTATGTATTTCTGCACCCGAAAATAGCTGTTAAGTCTCTGATAATTCTCAAGGATCATCCAAAAAAAGCCGAATGTAAATATGGGAAATAAATTAATTTTCGAGAGTGGAAACTGCGAAAATTAAAAGCGACACATAATAATAAATATAAAAATCGCGCGAGTGAAAATCGATTCGTAACGATAAGTTTAAGGAAACAATAAATTCGGAATTTTAAATCTGGATTTATTAAATTTAGATCATCGCTTTATAAAATTCTATGCTATTTCAACCACATAATACTAAATCTTATAACTAAAAGCTTTAGTCGAATCTGAAAATATGGGTACAAACACCCTAATAAGTATCAAACCTTTGCGGCTCTAAGGTTTTCAAGGCATTCAAATTTTCTAATGATGTAAAACACATCGACTAATATTGCATAATATCGGTTTTAAGTTGCAAACTACAACATGTGACTTGAGCATTGAATTCCTGGGTTTGATTGAAGTCGAGAATAATTAGGCATTCAGAGCGCCGTATTTGACAGGCCTCGGATCCCCACGTTACTAATTAATAGGTATGGATATGATCAATGACTCTGAAAAATCAGCGAATAAGGTAGGAAATCGAGCCATTTCTTCGGTTCGTTTAAATTATGAGGCTCAGGTCAACGTTATTAAGGGTCAAATTGGGGATCTTGAAAATATTCGATCTTCTTTAGGTTTGTCGCAACGAAAGATGGCTCAGTTGTTATTGGTAGATCCGTCGTCTTGGTCTCGCTGGACTCAGAAAGGCGATGATGTTCCTCCGCATATTTATCGAGCACTTCAGTGGTACATGATTCTTCAAGAAAAAATCCCCGGTTTAAACGCGTCTTATTTTCTGCAAAAAGATATAGCATCTTTGAAAAAGGATATCGAATCGACATTAACGAAAAGAATGGACGAGCTGGTTTATAATTCCGCTTCTGAAAATGATCGTTTTGAAGGTGAAATCATAGATTTAAAGCAGAAATTAAAAAATGCAGAAGATGCTCACGGCCTGCTTTTTAGGCGCCTTAAACGTTTGTATTTGGTCATTTTTTTGGCCTGCCTTGCATCAACTCTCGTATTTTTACTCTAATTCGTCCATAGTCCTCTCAACTAGACTAAATAGTCGATTTTTTTTCAGAGGGGGATTCATGGCTACATTTGAAGTCATTGCTAAAACAGGAAATCACGAACAGGTTGTATTTTGTCATGATCCAGATGTGGGATTGAAGGCTATCATCGCTTTGCATAACACAACGCTGGGTCCGGCTTTAGGCGGAACTCGTATGTGGAATTATGCCAATGAAGACGAGGCGTTAACGGATGTTCTTAGATTGTCAAAGGGCATGACCTATAAAGCCGCTGCGGCTGGTTTGAACCTAGGTGGCGGTAAAGCCGTGATCATTGGCGACTCAAAAACTCAAAAAACCGAAGGTCTTTTTCGCGCCTTTGGGCAATTCGTAAATTCATTAAATGGTAAATACATTACTGCAGAAGATGTCGGCACGAGCGAGCAAGATATGGAATACATATATATGGAGACGCCATGGGTAACAGGTATTTCTAAAGATTTCGGTGGTTCGGGTGATCCGTCTCCGTACACAGCTCACGGCGTATTAATGGGGATCAAAGCGTCGGTCCATGAAAAGTCAGGTAGCGATAGTTTAAAAGGATTGCGTATTGCTGTTCAAGGTTTAGGCAATGTTGGTTTCAATTTAGTGAAATACTTAGATCAAGAAGGCGCAAAAATTATCGTGTCTGACATTGATCCGGAAAAAATCAAAAAAATTAAAGATCTGTACCCAACTGCGGAAGCGGTTGCGCCCACAGAAATTTTATCTGTTCAGTGTGATGTGCTTGCACCGTGTGCAATGGGTGCCATCGTGAATGAGAAAACAATCGCCTCATTTAAAACTCCGATTATTTGCGGCGGCGCGAATAATCAGCTCCTTGAGTTACGTCATGGAAATGCGCTCGAAGAAATGGGTATTTTGTATGCACCAGACTATATCGTAAATGCGGGTGGATTGATGAACGTATTTGTGGAATTAGAGGGCTATTCTCAAAGTCGTGCCTTTGATAAAACAAAACGTGTTTATGACAACCTGAAGCAAGTTTATAAAATAGCAAAACGCGATAAGATCCCTACATATTTGGCAGCGGATCGCTTAGCTGAAGAGCGCATCAAAATGGTGACTAAATTAAAACAAAAGCATCCGGGAAAATCGAACCGTGCTTTCACTACATTACGCGAAATCAATAATCGCTAGAGTTGTGCACACTATTTAACCGCTTGGTTTGACCGCTCGATCTGAGCGGTTGTATTTGGCAAGTGGTTAAGTGTTGACTCGAGACACAAGTCCAGCTGATCATCGTATGGTCGAATTACCAAGGAGAAACAATTGGATAACGTTACGCCAAACAATGAAAACAACGGGACTCATAAAACAGGACATGTAACATCTGGCTTCGGGATTTCTGATCGCGAATTAGCGAAACAAGACGGATTCCAGCAAAAATTGACATTAGCATTTGATTGGATCGTTGCTAATAAAGTCATTGTTCTTTTATTGGTGGGTGTGGTTGCGTTCTCTAGCCTTGGGTATGTTATTTACGGCCAAGTTAAACGTGGCGCTCAAATGAAAATCCAAGATCAATATTACCTTATCGAAAAAGACTACGTAAAAATCAAAACTGATTTCGACGACGCCGAAAGACAAGCTCAGCAAGAGGCTGCAAAGGCCGCTGATAAAACTAAAAAAGACGCTAAGAAAGATGAGCCAAAGCCAGAACCTAAGAAGCAAGCTTCTGGCGATTTGGAAAAAGACTACGGCACTGTTGTTGGTCGTTTTACTGAATTGCACACCGCCAATCCAAAATTAGTTCCAGGTAAAGTAACAGCTTTGGTTTTAGCTGATATTTACTGGGAATATAAAAAGTTAGATCTAGCTGCTCAGGTACTAGAAAAATCTTTAGAATCATCTCCTAAAACATTGGTTGATTACATGATTTTGAAAAAATGGTCAGCGACACAATTGTCGTTGGGTCAGTTTGATCAAGTTATCAAAAAGAACCAATCTGTTATGGGATCAAGTAAATACCCATTCATGAATTCATACTTTAAATTGCAAACTGGTTTGGCTTACGAAGGCTTAAAGCAGTGGGACCAGGCAGAAGCTCAATATAAGGACGTAATTGCAAAAGGTGATGTGCCGGAAATGAACAAGCCAGCTGATGAAGAAAAAATGAAAAACCATTTTGGTGCTGATCAATCCGCAGCGGAACAAGCTCAAAAATATCTATTACTGCTTCGCATGAAGAAAACCGCGGACCAAGCAGGGACTTAACGTGAAAACATCAACTATAGGGCTAGTGATTGGACTCGCGCTAGCGCTCAGTTCGTGTGCTAGCTTAAATGCTCCTAAGCAAAATCCAGTTCGTACAGACGTTGGATTTATTCGTTCAACAGTCGATACGCCTATCACTCGCTTTCGTAAAATCAATCGCGCGAAAGTGATTTACACAGATAAATTATTAATCGCCAGCAATGCTCATGATGGTATTGTGGCTTATGACATTAAAACGGGTGAGCGTAAATGGGGCTACGCGGTTCCTAATGGCGTAGAAAAAGAGCCCGCGATTTTTAATAATCGTTTGTACTTTGGTGGTAATGACGGGTTTTTCTATAGTATTAATGTAGATTCCGGCCAAGAAGTTTGGAAAACTCATATCAAGTCTGAAGTCGTGGCAACACCAGCCTATGATGCACAAGAGGGCCGAGTTTATTTTGTTACAACATCAAATTCTATTCTGGCTTTAGAGGCTGAAAGTGGTCGGCAAGTGTGGTCGTACACTCGTCAAGATCCATCTAGCTATTCTATTCGCGGTGGAACAACGCCTGTGATTCACAAAAATCTTGTTTATGTTGGATTTAGCGAAGGCTCGTTTGTTGCGTTTAATAAATCAAACGGAACTATCAATTGGGAAATTCAGTTAAATAAGAATAAGCGATTTAAAGATATAGATGCCAGTGCTGTTGTCGATGGCGAAAAGATCTATGTTTCTGGGTATGATGATAAGCTTTATACTTTATCAACAACTAATGGAGATATCTTAAATAAATTCGAAGCGGGTGGGTATGTTCCTGTTACTTTGGATGGGTCATTGGTTTATTACCCGTCATCTAACGGCAAAGTGTACGCACTTAATAAAGATTCTTTAAAAGTGGTTTGGGAATACACAGTACCAAATGGTTTACCGACCGAGATTTCTAAGCTTAATGGCAACATCGTTTTTGGTGAATCGTTAGGTGATCTAATATTGCTAGATAAAAAAACAGGCGTTCTTGCGACACGCTTTGAACCTGGTCGTGGCATTCAGAGTCCAATCTCTGTAAATGAAAAGCGATCTGAACTGTATTTTATTTCTGGTGAAGCTAACCTGTACAGTATGGGAGTCACATGGAAACCAAAAAATTTATTTTCGTTTGTGGAATAATTATCGCGCTTGCGGGTTGCTCAACAGGCAACTGTCGTTCAAAGCAAATTCAAGCCGAACAAGCTGGACCAGAAGTTCAGCCGAAAGAAAACAAACTGCTGCCAGATCCGACTGTTACAGAACGTGTTCGTGTCTTTAAGGCCAATGGATCGCTTCAATGTAGTCAGGGTAAAAGTATAGATCCCGCAACGATGGCTAAGGAATTAAAAGAAATTCCAGTGTACAAATCGGCGATGGAGAGCGACGGTAAGATGAGGATTCAAATGTGCGGAGCTCCGACTGGTAACGTAAATGTATTTGAAATCGATAAGACTAACCTAGATCGGGCACTGGGCTTTGGTTTTACAGAGTGGATTCGGTAATTAACTTTAACTTCTAACGAAAAGGAATCGATATGATGAATTTTTTCACTAAATTGATTTTGGCATTAAGTTTTGTAGCCTCATTTGCATTTGCTAATTCGACAACGGCTGCGGGCACTTGGAAAACAATTGATGATGAAACAGGAAATGTTAAGTCGCTAGTTGAAATCACAGAAGCTGACGGTCAATTAACTGGTAAAATTGTAAAATTGTTCCGTAAACCTGACGAAGATCAAGATCCAAAATGTGATAAATGTTCTGGTGATAAAAAAGATAAACCAATGATGGGTCTTCAAATCCTTTGGGGTCTTAAAAAAGATAGCGATACTAAATGGTCGGGCGGCGAGATCATGGATCCTAAAAAAGGAAAAACGTACTCTTGCAAAATGGAATTAATTGAAGACGGCAAGAAATTAAAAGTACGAGGCTTTTTAGGTTTCTCTTTGCTTGGTCGCACTCAAACTTGGGAACGCCAAGAAGAGATTGCTAAATAATATTATTTGTTAAAACCAATCAGCGATTGATTGTTGAATTGATCACTCGCTAAGTGCTGTTTACCCGGGAATGTTCTTATAGAAGGCCGTGAAGATCATCGCAAGAATGTAAATGGTTAGTGCAGACAAGACCACGAATAGTAAAAACAAACCCAGAAGTGTAATAATCAAAACTGATTTGGATGATTTGCTGGCCTTATGTGGATTAGCAAAGTAGTTGTCCATCAATTGAATGTTTTTAGTATTGGCTTTCCAAATAAAATCAAACAACAAGCCTAGTCCTGGGATTTTATCCACTATGTTGTCGATTACTACATTCAAAGCCATGTGAAGAATCACAGCAGGAGGGCAGCCTAATATAGCCGCTCGAAACAAAATATAAAATGACAAGACATCAGTAACAATATTGCCGATGCCAGGAATTAAACCTAAGATCCCGTCCCAGCCAAAGCGCCAACCGTTGGGTAGCTTAAATT
The DNA here is from genome assembly GCA_964498705.1 of uncultured Bdellovibrio sp. Taxonomy (GTDB): domain Bacteria; phylum Bdellovibrionota; class Bdellovibrionia; order Bdellovibrionales; family Bdellovibrionaceae; genus UBA2316. Next base: position 13,909 of record CAZCHT010000002.1, read on the forward strand.
TAGTATCTAGTAAATCAGCAAGATAGCGAATGTCGTTCATGGAGCCCTTTTTGGAACTACTTTAACTGCGTTTTGGGTTCAGAAGTAACCATAATATTCATTTCATTTTCTTTTAGTAGTTAGAAGCATCTTTACATATATTTCCGTAGTGTCTGTCGTTAACTTTATGCATTCCACTTTTTTTCATTGTTATGTGAAATTAGCGGTGCTCAAATATTCAGGATGCTCAAGGTAAATATAAAAACTGTAGTCTGTTTGCTTGTCTTTTTTGCTTTTAGTTTTCCAGTCTTAGCGGCTGAATCTATCAAAGCTCCTCATGTAAATATCTCGTGGTTAGCACCAGAAAAATTAAGTCGAACATCTCCGGATGTTATCGGGATTAAGTTTAATATAGATCCGGATTGGCATATTTACTGGAAAAATTCAGGCGACTCTGGTGCACCGCCGAAGTTTAATTTTAAAAAGGGTAACTATAATGTTGGGCCAATTCAGTGGCCGATTCCTAAACGTATTGCCGTCTCTCGTTTGATGAACCTGGGCTACGAACATGAAGCCGCATTTTTATTTCAGATCGCGGCGGGAGATGTCCCGGGTGCGAGTTCTAATTTGAATCTAACTTTGAATTTAGAATGGTTAGTTTGTAAAGAAGAGTGTATTCCAGGTATTACAGAGATTAGTTTGTCTCGCCCATTAATTGATGGCGCCAGTGTCTGGACATCTAATATTGAAAAACAACGTGATCATTTTGCATCTCAAACGCCTCGTTCGGATGAATCTCCATGGCATTTGAAATTAGTAGAAAAAACGGACGAGAAGTTAGTTGTGTCCGTTAAAGTAAAATCAGGTGCAGCTCCTGATCTATTTCCTGTAGACGGCGAATATGTGAACCCACAATCTCCGAAGGTAGAAAAAGCGGGCGAGGAAACGCAGTATTCATTTTCGACTCCTGCAGGTCGTGGTTCTCCCACTAAATTGAGTTTTTTGGGCGTTCGCGGTGGTGATTCTTGGGAGCAAGATATTGAACTCTCCGCAGTGGCTAGTTCAATTGCGAGTGTAGGTTCAGACTCACGTGCTGACAATCCGGCGGATCAGGCAAGCCTAGTCAGTCTTTTGTTTTTCGCGTTTCTCGGTGGCATTATTTTGAATCTAATGCCGTGTGTGTTGCCGGTATTGTCTATTAAATTTTTATCGATTCTGAAAACGTCAGTTGCCGAACGTCGTAAAGAATCGGTTTTATATCTGGCCGGTGTGCTGACTACATTCTTTATTTTAGGCTCCGTTTTTTTAGGGTTGCGTTCAGCGGGCGCGGCGATTGGTTGGGGATTTCAACTGCAGTCTCCCTATATAATATTGTTTCTGATTTTATTGTTTTGGTTGATGGCCCTGAATTTCTTAGGTGTATTTGAATTTGGCGATGCCATCATGAATGTAGCGGGAAATGCGAACAGTGCGGGTTCATTCTCGACTGGCATATTAGCTGTCTTTGTAGCTGCGCCATGTACGGGACCATTTATGGGAACGGCATTGGGAGCGGCGGCGATACTGCCGGCAGTGCCAGCACTTGGAATATTTTTAAGTTTAGGCTTGGGTCTGGGAATGCCATTTGTTTTGGTTTCATTTATTCCTTCGCTTTTTAAATTGATGCCAAAACCAGGTGCTTGGATGGATCGATTGAGGCAATTTCTTGCCTTCCCGTTAATTGGAACTGTGATTTGGTTGATGTGGGTGCTTGGAATTCAGTTAGGTTCAGACGGGTGGCTGCTGGCATGCACCCTACTCTTGCTAATTGCCCTGTCGTTTTGGCTAGGAAAAACAACAAGCAGAGTAGTGAAGGCGGTCGCGATAATAGTGGCTCTTGTGTCAATTGGCGCTAGTTTTATGGCGGTCCCAAAAGTTCAGAAAAGAATATCAACAGCCACTACGACAACGAAGGCTGGTGGCTGGGTAAAGTATGATCGTGCGCAAATCGATGAAGCGCGTGCCAAAGGCCAAGCGGTGTTCGTCGATTTTACGGCGGCTTGGTGTATTACGTGTCAGCTGAATAAAAAAGTGGTTTTAGAAACGGGAGCTGCTCAAAAAATATTTCAAGACAACGATGTCTTGATTATGCGTGCGGACTGGACCAATCAGGATCCGGTCATCACCAAAGCTCTTGCAGAGTTTAATAGAAACTCAGTGCCAGTTTATTTATTTTATGGCAAAGGCACCGCGAAACCGGCCGAGGCTCAAATTTTACCACAAATTTTAACGATTGCGATGATCGAAAATTTATTTAACAAAAAGGAGTAAGAAAATGAAAGCATTAATATTTTTATCTTTATTCGTAGTTGGAAATATCGCCATGGCTGAAGCAGTTCCTGGAAAACCAGCACCGGCATTTGAAACAGCTGCGGCAGATGGCAAAACTCACAAACTCAGTGAATACGCTGGTAAATGGGTTGTGATGGAATGGTACAATAAAGATTGTCCGTACGTGAAAAAACATTACGGTTCAAACAACATGCAGGAACTTCAAAAAACATACACTGGCAAAGGTGTTGTTTGGTTATCTGTAAACTCATCGGCTAAAGGCAAAGAGGGTTACACAGACGCCGCGGAAGCTGTGAAAGTGGCGAAAGATACTAAATCAAATGCAACAGCTGTATTGTTAGACCCAACGGGCGTAGTGGGTAAAGCGTACGGTGCTAAAACAACGCCGCATATGTTTATTATTGATCCAAAAGGTACAGTTGTATACGCAGGTGCGATCGATGATAACAATTCATCTGATCCGGGTGTGATTGCTAAATCTAAAAATTACGTTTCTTCTACGCTAGATGCCGCGATGGCTGGTAAAAAAGTAGAAACAGCGTCTACTAAGCCTTATGGTTGCGGAACAAAGTACGCTAACTAGTCTATTGATAATACGGGGGCACTCCCATCAGCGCCCCTATTTTGGAGTTTTGAAATGGAATATTTGCATGGGTTTGATAAAAAAGAACAAGATCGTTTGATTCATCAAGCGCAGTTTTTAGAGCCGTTCGTATACGCAGGAGTCGATTTTAAAAAAGTGAATCGTTTGCTCGAAGTTGGCTGCGGTGTTGGCGCACAATCTAAAATTTTATTGAAACGATTTCCAAAATTAAAAATTACAGGTGTTGATTTTTCCACTGCCCAATTGCATGTGGCGGCCCAATACTTAAAGAAACCGATTAAGGATGGTAAAGTCGAGCTTCTTCAGCAAGATGCTCAAATGTTAGATTTAAAGCATAAAAAATATGATGCAGCTTTCTTATGTTGGTTTCTGGAGCATGTTCCAGAGCCTTTGAAGGTTTTAAAACGAGTCCATAAACATTTAAAACCGGGTGCGCCGATCGTATTGACAGAAGTTTTCAATCAATCGCTTTTCATGGAGCCCTATTCGCCAAATTATTTAAAGTATTGGTTTGAGTTTAATGAATTGCAATGGAGTATGAAGGGGCATCCGTTTGCGGGTGCACAGTTAGGGCATTTGTTAAAAGAGGCTGGATTTAAATCCATCAATGTTGAATTTCGTCCACTTCATTTTGATTCACGCAACTCAAAACAACGTTCTGAATTTATAGAATTCTTTTTCCAAATCCTTCTGTCAGCAGAAACTAAATTGCTAGACCAAAATAAAGTAACCTCTGAACAAGTTATGAATATGCATAAAGAGGTAGCTTTAGCTAAAAAAGCTAAGGACTCGGTATTCTTCTATAGTTTTGCGCGGGCCACTGCGGTTCGGTAGTAGTCTTTGAATAAAATTGAAATGCTCGCCAGAACTAGTAATGAATCGATTCTAAAACATACCGGGAAAATCTGGGATGATTGGATAGAGACGCTTAAAAAAGCGGGTGCTCTTAATTTAACTCATAAAGAAATCGTTCAGCTCTTAAAAACAAAGTACAAACTTAAGCCTTGGTTTCAACAAATCGTCACCGGAGGCTTTGAAGTTCATACTGGCCGCAGACGGGAAGGCGAGAATGAAAAAGGGGAGTACACAGTCACAGTAACCAAGACCCTGCCCGTTGATCAAAAAACTCTTTGGAAATTCATAACCTCGCAAGATGGTTTGAGTGTTTGGTTGAAGCCCATGGATGAATTTAAAATTGTAAAAGGCGCATCGTTTGAAATCATCGGCGGTATTTTTGGCGAAGTTCGCACGTTTAAACCGCCGATGCAGCTCCGTCTGCGCTGGGAAGATTCAGATTGGGCCAAGAAATCTGTTGTGCAAGTCTATGTTATTGCCCGACCAAAAAACAAATGTATGTTTGGATTAACTCATGAAGGCCTAGCGAATCCTCGTATTAAAGAACGTCAAAGAAGTTACTGGAAAAATGCAGTTCAGGAACTAGAACTAGCTGTTAAGGCAGCGTTTGGATAATGTATTCGTCTTGTCCAAGGATTTTCTTTACAAACAGTGTGGCATTCGTGATTTTTGACTCTTTTGTAATTATAGATAAAACATAAGTACCCTCTTGCTGGAACGGAACATCGAGGTCGCCAATATAGTTTGAACCAAGAAACTCAAATGGTCTAGGTACAATCGGATTTGGAATCAAGAGTCCTGGGTTCAGTGGCCGCACTTCTGCCATTTCTAAATTAAAGTAATTAAGCGTGTAGCTGATTTCGTATTTATCGCAAACCGAAGCGGGGTGTGAGATGGCCCGTTTGGATTCATCCAAAAAGAAGAATAGTTGTTCGTTGCGAAATAAAACATACGCAGGAAGTTTTTCACACGTCGTCGTAGGAACAATGAGTTTAATGGACCCTTTAACACTACTTGGTTGGGTCGTTCTCTCGATTCTAATGGAGTTTACTCCTGGTGTAGTCGACACGGCCACCAGTTTGCTAACATCCACGGCTTTACCTTCGTAAAGAAGGTTTAATACCGCCACATCACCAACAACGTTTAATCGCGTCCGTTGTTGAGCGACTGCAGATAGTGACATCAAGGCAGCACACATAAAACTGAATAGATTAATCGACATTATTTTTGGCATTCCTGTCTCCATTGATAAAAGATAATCCAGATGGCTGACCAATAAGGCCAAGCTATTTTAAATCGTCATGAAAACGATCTAAAATAGCTTTGGATGATCGAAATAAAAGAATGCGATTAGATACCAATACCACGGGAAAATGGGTTCTAATGTCATTTAATAGAATCTGACATATATCAATGGAACATAATGTCACTTATCAGCAACAGGTATCATGCTGGGATTGTTCCTCTCTGCTAGTTTTCTAGGGTTACTTTTTGGGATTACTCTCTGACAACACTTAATAATGGAAACGTTAAAATAAACGTCGTATTTGGCGCGCTGGAATCATAAATGATATCTCCGTTATGGCTGAGCATAATGTCGCGGGAAATACTCAAACCTAAACCAGTGCCTTTACCAACGTCTTTGGTGGTAAAAAATGGATGCATTATTTTCTTTGCCACAATTGGATCGATTCCAAGACCAGCGTCTGTGAATTTGACTTTAAATTTATCATCTTCTACATAGCTTTTTATCGAAATCCATTTGTCAGGCAGTTCTTCCGTGGCATCAAATGAATTCGTTAATAAACTCATCAGAACTTGGGATACTTGTGCAGATCTGCAATTTAATACAAACGATTCATCGCCTTCGATTTTGATTTTATATCCATGTTGGTGAAATCGTTCACGGCATAAACCTAAAGTATCTTCTAGGATCTGTGAAAAAATAGCCGGCGCCATAGGATCGTTTTCTGCGCTACGTGAATACGTACGTAAACCCTTAATAATCTTCGCAATGCGCGCGCACGTTTTATCAATGGATTCAAAATGTTTTAAGTCAGCTAGATCAAGGCCTTGTTTGGTCAATTTACGCATCAAATACTGATTCCAGCTGTTGATGATAGCCAAAGGGTTATTGATCTCGTGAGCAATTCCGGAAGCCATCTCCCCTAGCATTGATAATTTTGCTGATTCACTCAGATGAGCCTCTAAGTGACGGCGACTGGCTTCTAATTTTCTTAATTTGGTGATGTCTTCAAAAGTGCTTATTACATGAGAGGCGTTAAATTTATCATTTAAAAACAGCGGAACCGAATTTACTTTAAGCCATTTTGAGTTTGCAGGCGATACATGAACACAAACAATAGAGTTGATCTGAGTTTTTCCGGTCTTTAATGCCATCATCGCTGGATGATTTTCTAGTGCTAATTCAGATCCATCGCCTGTGGCAAATCTCCAATTAGTTTCTATGATCGTTTTTCCTATGAGTTGTTCTGCGGTAATTTCAAACACGGCTAGCGTTGCTGGATTGCAATCAACGATAACGCCTTTGTGATCCTGAAGGATGGTGCCTTCTGAGATGCTGTCTAACGCCGTCTTTTTGATTTCTAATCGTTTTCTAACTTGGTCTGCTTTTGCGATTTCAAACTTAAGTTCAAGTAAACGGCTGACCTGGTTTGAAAGTGATTTTAGAGCGCGCGTTTCTTCGGGGGTTATTGTTCTTGGTTTGGAATCAATCACGCATACTGTCCCGATGGGATAACCGTCGGGTGATAGGACCGGTATGCCGGCGTAGAAACGTATTTGAGGACCATTTGTGACTAGTGGATTATCAGCAAAACGTGCGTCTTTAGTGGCATCGGGAACGACAAACAAATCGTCACCTAAGATAGCGTGGGCGCAGAAGGCAATGTCTTTAGATGTTTCAGTACTTTCTGTGCCGACTCGTGATTTAAACCATTGTCTATCCTTATCAACCAAAGATATCAAAGCAATGGGAGTTTGGCAAATCTGGGCGGCGATAGCTGTGATGTCATCGAAATCTTTTTCTGGAAGCGTGTCCAGGATATTCAACATTCGCAGTGATTCAAGTCGCTGCTGTTCTTTAGGGTATTTTGGTGCCGGTGACATATGAGATATTTATCGGGAATTTCAAAAAATAAAAGAGCAAAGCCTGCCTAATCGCTAGCAAGATTTCTTGAGGGCGTACTTAAGTTTCTCAATATGAGACGGCGTCTGTCTATTGATAAAACTGCAGACACGACCTTTTTGACCCTTCCCTATTGGCTCTTCCTGTTTGAACATCCTTATATGTTTTATAAACACCCTTAGAAATTAGAACACTCGATAGAAGTCGCTGCCAGCGCTCTTTAGCTTCGCCTAAATCGAAATCTTTTGAAACCTGTTTCATAAAAATCAAATTCAGTTCCGGGTCCAAATTAAAGTCGACTTCAATATCTTTGATCTTGGGTTTAGCTGTTACCCCTTCTAAGTGATCCTTAATGTATTCGTTGAGCTCAGAATCATTATCTGTTGATTTCATATATTTAACTAAGCCTTTGTGAAGTAATTCGTAATCTCCGTTGGCTAGCATCAGAATCATGTCTAAGGCATCAGAATCATATCGAGTCCCGTATTCGAAGCGTAATTTTAATTCCTCTAGAGTTTCTTCGCTATCCCAATACTTTGGATTTACTTTAGAGCCTTCGTAGATAGATGGGCGGCCTTCATCTAATAGGTAATCCCCGCCATACAATAGTTTGCTGGTTTTTAAATAATCGTCACCGTTGATTTCAGAATCGTTTTTTAAGCCGGTTGCTTTTCCTGATTTAAAAAGTGAGTAAATGCGGGTTCCGCTTGTGCCAGCGATAATGTCGTTGATGACACGCTTTTTGCGTTCAGGTCTGATCCCGGCGGTGTCGGTGAATTTCATCCATTCGGCAACCGCTCCGGATTTTGCCAATAGCGAGCCAAGGATTTTGTTGCCGGGGATTTTGCTAAAATAATCTGCCGTCGCCATAGATAATAATTCGACCCCTATGCGGTGATACAGATAACTGAATTCATCACCACGCTTAGTAATGGCAAGTTTAACATTTCTGGCTTGTTTAGGACGAGTTTCTTCTAGTCCATTCTTTGTGATAACGGATTCACCGGTTGTGCGTTCGTTTTCTGGCAAAACTAGCACATGGGCCGCCGATTGCCACAATTGTCGTTCGCCTGTTAGTGATACTATTTTTTGAACACTTGTTCCGTAATTGCGAACGGCCGCTGCCGGCCAGTTCATTGATAAAACATTCCATGCCATCGTCCAAGCTGCGAATAGATGTCCGTTGTTTATTTCAAGCGCTTTGCTCATCAAAACATGAGGCTCTATGGAATGATCGGGTTGGGCTTCGATCCAATCAGCAAGAGATGTTTCCTTGACGTTACGGGTCTCTGACGGTTCCGATGGATAGATATAAGTTCCATCTTCAAGTGCCATCGTTAAGTTGGTGATAGCATCAGGTAAAATGCTACGTCCAATAGTGGTAATTCGATGAGAGATCGGCTCGCCCTTTGTTTTGCCAAGCGTTTCTTTTGCTTTTGCCCAAGCTGTTTTTAAGGAATAAGGTTCTCCTTTTTCGCCAGAAAATTCTAGGATGTCGTTACGATCGACTATGATGGGAATGTCTTTATGGGTTCTTCGAAAGTGTTCGACGATGGCATCGGCATAGGCGCGACCCGTCCAGATACGTGTTGGTTCAAAGTCAGCGATCGGTTTTGCCGGTTGGTTGTGGCTCGTGGGATCGGCACCTGCGCAGAGTGAAAAAGTGATAACACTGGCTAATAAAAAGGATGATGTTTTTGTTTTCACTCATGAACTCCTGAGAATAAGCTTTGGGTAGCCTAATTTAGGAGTGCAAATCGAGCACCTCGCCAGTTACAAATGACTTTGTCTCGGATCGTTAGTGACGTTTTAGATTCTATTGGTGTCGTAATTTTTGACAGGGATCTACAGTTCAAGCTCGAAATCTGAACGTAGTTTTTCTTTAGAGATCATCATTTTTTTATTATCTAAGGTGTCTTTTAAATAGAAAAAATTATGACTTTCTTGAACGACTTCATACATGCTTGCGGATTGTTTTTTCTTAACTTTCATGCCGGTGCGAACTTCGCTGTAGGACTGTTCGAGATTTTTTAAAGCCGATGAACGGAAGTAGGCCAAGATCAGCAATACAAAAACAAAAGACAAGCCTACGGAGAAGGCCGCAACAGCATTGATTTTTTGTTGGATTAAAAAACTAAAACTCATTGGAGCAGAAATACTGCAGAAGAAAATTAAACCAGATAGAATATTCGTTTTAATTTTTTCTCTTTTGTATTTGTTCTTGTATGTGTTTTTAAAGTTATTTTTATGTACAGTCAATTTTTCTGACATTTTAAAAATCCTCCTGATTTTTAAAACTAGGGCCTTGATTCAGTGTACGAGAAATGAACTCAAAAAATAAAGAGAAATATTTTTTTATTTTAGTTAGTCTATTTCAATGTCGGAACTACTTTTAAAGTAATCACTTCACTAGCCCTACGTATCTTTAAATCCACTTCCCTATTGGGTTCTGCGGCTTGCAGACTAAATACATAATCATGAATAGAATCAATAGCCTTGCCGTTAAATTCTATAATGATGTCTTTCGCTTTGATCCCACCTTTTTCTGCGGGAGAGTTTTTTGAAACGCCAGAGATGCGGACGCCTTTTACACCTTCTTGGCTATAGTCTGGGATAGTGCCTAGATAAATACGAAAGCTGCGTTCAGTACCTTGAGCTCGAACACCGCCCTCGACCTTTTCATAAGTCAGTGCTGTTGAATCAGAAAATGCGATTTCTTGAATAAATTGCTGAACTACTTGAGTAATTTTTAGCAAACCAGGGAAGTTAATCTTCTCAGTAGTATCGCGGGGTGAGTGGTAATCACTGTGTACGCCTGTAAAAAAACTGATAGATGGGATTTCTGCTAAGTAAAATGAAATGGCATCTGTAGGCAAGTAAGGATCTGTTTGAAGCGATAGAGGCAACTGCTGACGTAAACTGATGACTTCGGCAAGGCGACCCCAGTACTGAGAGGAACCCACACCTTGAACCGATAGTTTTTCTTTCAAGCGGCCAACCATATCTAGATTTAAAGACGCCGAAAACGTATCTTTCATTTTTAGTTTGTTTTCAGATTCCCAGTCGTCGATAAATGCCTTGCTACCTAAAACACCCATTTCTTCAGCACTCCATAGAGCAAAGTATAAGTTCTGCTTTAATTTCTTTTTGTTCTGGGGCTGTGAATAAAATTGAGCAAGCTCTAAAACAGCGGAAACGCCAGACGCATTGTCATCCGCGCCAAAGTGAATATTGGTGATGTCATCACTAGTTGCTAATGAATTTCCCACATCGCCTCGACCTAGGTGATCCATGTGTGCGCCGACAATTAAAGACTTAGCATTAGGATTCTGAGCTTTGATAAAGCCAATAACTTGTTTAGCGGTTTTTTTCTGAAGCTCAAAGTCAATCGCCGCCGATATTTTTATGTTTTTGTTTTCAATTTTATCTAACGGTTCATTTTTCTCTAACGCAACTTTTAGAATCGCATATTGATCGTCAGTTAAATTCATTAGTTCTAAAAATACTTTAAGTGAAATTTCTAGCGCTGGCAGTGCCGTTGGCGCGCCGTCAAATCGCATAGGTGTAATCTTGTCTTTGTTGATTAAATTTGGGTTATCAATAGCGATTACGCCATAAGCGCCCATATTTTTTGCCACTGTGATTTTATGAGCCAAGCTTGAAAATGGAATTAAATGATTACGCAGTTCTTTGGCAACTTGTGTAGGGTAATCTTTGAATAGAACCACCCATTTGTCTTTAACATCCACTTTTTCGTAGTCGTTGATGGCTGCAATCGTATCTGTTGCCGAAGCTTTTAGGCCATAACCTACAAAAATAAATGGTCTAGCGTCAAATGCTCCACTCTTACTCAATGAAATGGGTCTAAATTCACGATTTAACTCGAATACTTTCTGATTAACAGAGAGGCTATTCTTTTGTTTTAACTCAATACCCGTAACGATATCGAAATGATGAGTGAAGTTTTCTAACCGTTTTGCTTTTGGCGAAACCAGACCCCATTTTTTATAGGTCGCTGCGATGTCTTTAGTCAGTTCTGTTTCTTCATTGCTACCGGGCAGTCGTCCCGCCATTTTTTTAGAAGCTAGGTACGTCAAAGTCTTTTTTAAATCGTTAATATCGATGTCTTTAGATAATTTAGCGGTTGCTAATTTAAAATCGCTAGGCGGTTCCATGTCAGATAGTTGCAGGGCACTGAGGGCCTTTTCGTGATTCCAATCGGCAAGATAGATCTGGCTCTCCCCTTTTTCATTTCGATGAGTCCAAGTTAATTTCTTTCCGTCGGGTGAGAAGCTAGCGAGACCATCGAAGCCTTCGTCATTGGTAACGCGTATCGGTTTTTGTTTGCCTTCGCTATCAACCATAAACAGTTCAAAGTTAGAATAACCCATCACGCTGGTAGCGAAAATAACGTATTTCCCCGATGGATGAAAATAGGGTGCCCAAGACATAGCATTTAAGTGTGTGATTTGTTTTTGCTCGGTACCGTCGATATTCATCGTATAGATTTCTGCCGTAGCACCGCTGCGATCAAACCGACGCCAAGTGATTTTCTTTCCATCGGCGCTAAAGAACGGTCCTCCGTCATAGCCGATATTATCAGTTAATCGTTTAACACCGCTACCATCGGCCTTCATGATATAGATTTCCATCTGGCTTGAAGGATCTTTTTCAAATAGTGCTTTATTCTCGGGATTTAGTGGTGTGCTGTAGCCGGTTCGATTACTAGCAAACGCAATCCATTGACCATCCGGTGAATAAGAGCCCTCAGCATCATAGCCGAGCTCTTTAGTTAGACGTTTAACGTTTTTGCCGTCCAGTGTAGATTCAAAAATATCGAACTGTTCGTCATACGACCATGAATATTTGCCTTTAACTGGGTTCTTGCGAGTTTCGATTTCTTCTTTTTGTTTCTTTTCCCATTCCGGGTCTAGGTGGGTTGACGACCACATGGCCTTTTTTAAATTAGGATGAATCCAACCGCAGGTCGTCTTCCCCTGCCCTGGTGATAGGCGATCTGCTTTGCCTGATTTTAAATCCAGGATGTACATTTGGTAAAATGGGTTGTTCGGGTGGCGCTCAGATTGAAGAATCATTTTGCTGCCGTCGGCGCTGAAATAACCTTCTCCAGATTTAGGTCCTTCGAAGGTTATTTGTCTCTGGTTGGTGTGAAATTCAAGACCTAGATCTCGAATGGTATCTTTAACTTCAGTGGGATTAGGTGCCAAATGGGAACGAATTGGAAATAAAGTGAATATGGTGATAAAAAATAGCAAAATCAAATTGTGTCTTGGTGCTGAGTTTGTTTTCATAGAGAAGACTAAATCAAAACCTTTTAGAAAGGTCAATGGAATGCTCGTCCTACTTAATGTGTTTACCAAGGTAATTATAGGAATAGTTATTACCTGTAGCGTAATGAATTGTGCTCAAAAGAAAGTAGGCGCGAAATCGCCAACCAAGTCGCAAAGTGGCAAATATGTAAACCTAATAAATCCATCGGTAATACTCGTTGATTCTGACATTTATAAGAAAATACCCTTCGTCGACAATTCAAAAACCGCTGCGCCCTATTTATCGATGAACATTGATTTTGATTCCATTACAGTTATTCGTAAGGACGTCGAAAGAATCGAACGACTAGTTTTGCAAAATCGCGGTGAAGCTCATATTACAGTCATTACTCCACCCGAGTTTGAACAATTAAAATCAGTTCTTTCGATGGAATTGCTAAATGAAGTAGCACTATTGAATCGAATTCAAGAAACTCCATTTGAAATTGTCTGTGTCGGACGTGGTCAATTAAAAGAGAATAGGAAAGTTCTATCAACGTATTATGTTGTTCTGGAGGCGCCGGAACTAGTGTCTTTACGTCAAACCATTGCCACGCTTTACAGAACCCGCGGTGGTCCAGCTTCTGGGTTTAATCCGGACGATTTTTATCCGCATATCACGGTGGGGTTCACAGAGCGTGATTTACATCAGTCGGACGGAGTGATTAAATCTAAAGCGAGCTGCTTGATTGATACGCAGCTCAAAGCCCAGTAAATATAACCAATCCTAGCATTTTATTAAAAACCTGTTAAGATGTAGTAAATTGACTTCGGGTGGATAATGAGTGTGTGGAACGATTTTTTAATTCGGCTATTTGATACGAAAGAAACTGCTACTGACTTTTTGAAATCTGTACAGGCAATCATCCGGGAGTGTTACGCATTATTTCCCCACTTTCAATTAAAATTCTGGATCGTAAATACCCGTAAAAATGAAATAAAAATCTTTGCTGTTAAAGGTCAAGAGCTGGAGATAAAAAAGTTTCCCCTGTCGCAATTTAAATTTGAGAGTTTACTGCGATCTAAATCAAAACCCTTTTATGCTTTTGAAACTAATAAACAAAATCGCATTCTAATCCCTCTATTTATTGAAGGAACATTGTCTGGTTGTGTTGCTGTTTCCGCAAGTAGCAAGATGCCGATGTCCGTATGGAAAACACGACTTCCCTATTTCTTTGTAATTGCGAAACGTTTGATTGAAGTTCTGGAGCTCAATGTAAAGAACACGGCTATTGATACATTGATGGAGATGAATCAGAACTTGGAAAATAAAGTGACTCAGATTGACCTTTCATTAGAACGTGAGAAGCGCGCACATATGCAGGCTGGAAAAATGGCTACCTTGGGTGAGGTTGCGGTTGGTATTGCTCACGAAATCAATAATCCCCTAACGATCATCGTTTCCAGATTGGGCCACTTAGAAAAAAATCTGATCAAAAAAGATATGTTACTGCCCGAGATTGCAGACTCGATTAAAAAAGTATACCAAACTGTTGATAGAATTGTGAAAATCATAAATGGGCTTCGTCATTTTGCCTACAACGGTGAAGAAAAGAAATCACCTGTGGTTTTAACTAAGGTCATTTCTGATTCTCTGGAGTTATGCCAAGAACGGTTGAAAAAGAATGATATCGAATTGAAAATAAAGAAGCCAACATTTGACGTTGAGATATCGGCGTATGATACGCAAATGATTCAAGTTCTTTTAAATTTAATTATCAATTCGTTAGATGCGATTAAGAATCTTTCGGAAAAATGGATAGAAATCGAGTACAAGATCGAAGCTGAAACATTAAAAGTAATTGTGCGCGATTCTGGTACAGGTCTTGCTGCCGATGTCGCAGATAAAATTATGAATCCTTTTTATACAACGAAGGAGCGCGGACAAGGAACGGGATTAGGTCTAAGCCTTTCTAAGTCTATAGTCGAAAATCACGAGGGACGCCTGTTTTATAATTCAAAATCGGCGAATACAGAGTTTGTCATTGAGTTGCCATACATGCGCGTCTTAGATATAATGGCCTAAGAAATGAAGCTAGCATGTAAATACATCAATTCCTGCCGGGGCTGTCCGCTTGGTCATCTGGAATTTGAAGAACAGAATAATGTTAAGAAAAAGAAATTCACTGATCGCTTGAATCAGGCGTTTTCTGCTCAGGCATTGGCCCGCGCCGAATTTGATTACGTATTCCCCGTTTTTAATAGCTACCGAACTCGCTGTGATTTTGTATACGCCGAAAACCGCCTTGGTTGGTATGATCAGGAAAAAAAGTTTCTTCCTATCGATGAATGCCCGTTGCATACGAAACCGCTTGCTGAATTCGCCAAAGAATTGATTAAAATGTCTTGGCCGGTTAGCCTGGGATCTATGCGCCTTAGAGTCAGTCCTGACGGAAAATTTGGGGTTTGGCTAGATTTGGCAAATTTAGATATTAAATATATACTATCAGACGCTAAATATCTATCTCGGTTGTTTGAGGCCGGTATTGTTGTTGAGATGGGGCAGAAAGGTAAGCGTGTCGTTCAAACAGATAAAGGGTTTAAATTATCTGATCCCGAGCCGTACGCATGGTTTCAAACTTTGTATAACGATAAAGTCGTTCCTTTAAATGCGCTTATTAGCTCGTTTACGCAAACAAATCCTGATCTTAGTATTCGTATGATCAAAATTCTAAAGTCGTTTCTTGGGGCAACCTCGTTCGACAACGTGATTGAGTTTGGGTGCGGAGTTGGTAACTTCACTTTGTTTTTATCCGAGTATACCAATGCGATGAGTGTGATTGAGAATGACTTTAGGAATCTGATTCCATTGAAACAAAATTTGGATCAGCATGGACTAACGGATAGTGTGATGATTTTTGAAAATGTGAATACATTTATTTCTAACAAACCGACCATTGGGAAAAATAGTCTATACTTTGTAAATCCCGCTCGCAGTGGTGTTGGGGCGTTGTTTGACTCCCCTATCGATGCAAATCACGTCATGTATGTCAGTTGTCATCTGGATAGTTTTTTACTGGATACCGCAAAACTGGCAGAACAAGGTTTTCGATTGGTTAAAGCCACGTTGTTTGATCAGTTTCCACATGCCGATCATTTTGAAATTTTAAGTTATTTTATAAGAGACTAAATATTTGAAGTAATTTTAAGGCCTGATATTTCGCCCGCCAAATCGCGTTTGAAAACCCACGACAATATAGGCAGTAAAACGATCCCGCATAGATAAATAATAAATGTTCTATAGATAACTCGAAATGGATAGGATAGAAGATAGCGTTCTTGAAAAATACCCAATCGAACATCAAATACTTTTTCGCCAAAAGTGGCGCCGCTGAAGGTTCTAAGGACAACGAGATAGCAGAACTGAATCCACAGAAAAATCACCCCAAATAACTCGGCGAAATAAAGCTGATGAGGCAAGATATTAACTAATTCTGTTTTTAAAGAAACCAGATATAAAAAACACACAAGTAAACTCATCGCCAAAATGAGCAACGAATCAACCAGTGCACTTAAGATTTGAAATTCGATGAGTTTGCGACCCCGTCGTTTTCTTGAACCGCTGTGAAAGCCCAATTCGTGATAAATCCGCTGGTTAGCGGATTTATCATTCGGAGTTAGTTTGCCTTCTCGGCTAACGGGTTGTTCGCGGATGATATCCAAAACTATCTCGGAGGAACCTGAATTGGGTTATAAACCGGAGAATTTTGATTCGTCACTTCTTCAGAAGTACGCGGCTCAGTTGGTTCAGTAGGATTCGTCGGCGTCGTTGTCGGGCAACCTGTCGCTGGACATGGTGTTACTGGGTCAACATAAGTCGGAGTCGACGACGATTCTTTTTTGCTTTTTGCGCACAATCCAGTGATGTGAGTATCGAACACGGCATTTGATAAGCAGATTCCGCCTACAACGCCTAAGAACGTTTTGAACCAGTCGCCACTAGTTGCAGAACATTCGCTAACCATTGGATTCATACGGGTAAAGAAACTTCCGCAATCAGCGCCATCTTTAATTGTTTGCGGAGGAGCCGAATCAACCACCTCTTCACCTGGTGGTTTAGGAGCTGGTCCTTCCAAGGGCACACAGGCTTTGTTCACAGTATCCATACGGCATTTGTCTTTGTATTTGCATCCGCATGTTTTAGCGCCAGTAGGTCCAGTGATTTCTTCTACGCCGTCAGCTGGAGTGTAATCTTGGCAAGGACCCGCGATAACTGTCGCATCTGGTTTAGTTTCTTCTGTAGTTAATAAGTTCTGCACCGCAATCGCACGCTTCATCAAGGCGTCGCACGCTTCATCTTGGTAAGCCGGATCTTTTTTAGTCGATTTTCCGCTTGGTGGGTTTGGAGCTTTGTAGTTCCATTTTCCTTCTTTTTCTTCGCAGATTTTCTTAGCTGAATCGATATATTTTGCAATTGGTCCGCTTAGCTCACCCATGATTTTTTTGAATAAATCTGGATTCGTTGTTATTAAAGTATCTTTAGGCGTACAATCTTTACCTTCTTTAAGCTTACCGCTTTCGTCTTTACATTTTAAAGTGTCTGCTCCTGGGATTTTTTCACGTTCTAGAATACCTTTAATAAACGACATTTTGTCGCCCGCAGTATTTAGAGGTGATCGTGTTTCACACGGTCCTGATCCATGAGTTGCAAAATTGAAATTTTCAGTAGTTCCTGTTTTGATAGCAGTATTAATACAATGAGGTTTACCAGTAGAGTTGAATCCATAGATTAAAGGATTACATGCGATGAATCCCTTACCATTGGACTCACGACACTCTTGTGATGTTGGATTGTCTTTATAGAATTTTTCTGAACCTTTTGAGCTGCCACCATCCCATGGACATGCTTGGCCTTTCCACTCGCGAGCATAACCCGCTACGATACAACTTGGACCGCGTGGCTCGCCTGGTCCCGCAAATTGATCAGGATTGCCCATACTGGCAGTTAATGTTTTAGCTTTCGCTACCGCGTCGGCTTCTTGTCGAGCTTGGCTAGAAACTTCAGTAGTTCCTGGGGGTTTAGCTGGCTTATCAGCTGCTGGTGCGCCGCCGATTGATCCTAGTGGACGATCCGCAAACGCTTCTTCGCCTAGGAATGTAGATTGAACCCATTGCTCGAATGTTTTGTCATTGCTTGTAACAACTTTGAATGGCGCAGTATTGTGAACTTTATAGGCCGCTTCAAGTAATTGACGATGCCGTAAAAAAAACTCAGCTCGTTGAGCGCGAGTTAATTTGTTCCATTGTTGTAAAGTTGGAACTGTGGCTGTGTTGAATACTTTCTTTTGGAACTGTTGATAGATTTTATGAAAAGCTTCGATTGTTTTTAATTTCTTATCAAACGCTTCTGAAGACACAACGTCTGTTGTTTTGAAAACAGTACCGTTGATTTTCATTACTTCGTCGCCGTGGAATAAGTATTCAACTACAACTTGTTCCCCGCTCAGTTGAAGCATTACCTTTAAAGCATCTTTGCCTTTATATGTGAATTCTTGTACTTGAACGGCAGGGAATTTTTCGCCAGCCATTGCTTCTGCGATTTGCTTAAACACTAGAGGATTTACCTTTGTATTCTGCTTTTGCAGCCGTGCAAACATTTCTGGGTAAGACTTTGTTGTCGCCAGTTTTGTGTCTTTAATATGTATTTTAATTTGGCTAATTGGAGACTTATCATCAGCTGCGTGTGCATAAGGAGTCGCTGTAAAGGTGATAGAAAGAACTCCGGCCAGAAGCGAATTTAAAACGTATTTTGGCATAATATCCTCATTTAATATTATTTTTACATGAATTATATCGGTTTAAAATGAGAAACCTTTAAGGTCGACGATAGATTAGCTCGACGAGTGTTAAATACTAGACCAAATACCGGGCTACAGTTGTTTGAGCAACGATGGGTCCTGAATAAGGTTGGTTAGGTCTTGGCACCATTGATCGTCATCATTTAAACAGGGAACATAATCAAAGGTATCCCCGCCCGAATCGATGAATGCCTTACGGTTTTCCAGTTTGATCTCTTCCAGAGTTTCAAGGCAGTCGACTGTAAACGCTGGACACACAATTAGAACCCGCTTTTTATTTTGCTGAGCTAGTTGAACTAACATTTCATCGGTATAAGGCTTAATCCATTCGGATGGACCTAAGCGCGATTGAAATGTCGTTAGTACCGGAATTTTTAAATCCAATTTTTGACAGATCAAGCGAGTCGTTTCAAAACATTGACTGCGATAGCAGTTTTTTTTCATTCCGGTTTCACAGCATTTATTGTCAAGCTCGCAATGCGGATTTTTCAATATCGCCGATTTCGGCAGACCATGATACGAAAACACGACAGTGTCATACTTAGTTAAATCAAACGCCATTATTTTTCTGACTGTATTATTGATAAACAGCGGATGGTCGTAGAATGGCTTCAGAGTATAGATTTCAGGGATACGAGAACCTTTAAAAATTTTGTTTTTGTTTTTTTCAAATTCGGTTTTAAATTTTTTATCGCTGGCTTCCGTCGTAGCCGCCGAAAATTGTGGATACATAGGAACGAAGTAAATTTTTTCTAAATCTGGATTTTTCAGTTGGAGATTTTTAATAGAGGCAAGTACCGATGGGTTTTGAAAAACCATCCCTGTCTCGACACTCAGTGCCACTTCAAATTTTTCAAGTTTTTGCGCGATAGATTTCGTGATTGCAACTAAAGGAGATCCCGCAGGCGTCCAGATCTTTTGGTATTTTGCGACTGATTTTGGTGCGCGAAATGGTGTGATAATAAGATAAACCAAAATAAATCGGAATATAAATGGCAATTCAATTACACCTGGGTCCATCAAAAACTCGCGGAGGTAGCGACGAACAGATTTTGTATCGGGCGCATCCGGAGAACCAATATTATTAAGAATCACACCCGTCTTCATTTTTTACTTCTTTCTATATAGGCGTTTACTATCTGAGAATTTCGCTCGTGAATCCCAGATAAACCCAAAACACCTAGGTAATTTCCCGATAAATGTGAGGTTAATTTCTCATTTTCGTCTAAAAATCGACGTAGAACATTATCATAACTGGGAACTACGTTGGCCCAACGATGAATGACAACGTCCTTAATTTCTACGGCGCGCGCAAAAATCCGCAATCGATCTTGTTTTATTTTTTCTATGATCTGAGTGTCAGGCAAGCTCATTAAATCAGGCAATACAGAATCACCTAAGATCCAGCTTTCATTGTACTCTCCCCGATTTTCAAAAATTTTCGAATTAGCTAGAACGCCTAGGGTAAAAAAATTCTCTTTATTGGGAAACAAAACCCCAAAACCATCGATCTGATCCACCTTATTTTTAAAATTAAGAGTCACACGAGCTAAAGAGAGAGACTTGAAATCGTCCTTTTTCATTTCTGGCTGTTGTGTTTTCGAGAAGTCGAAGGATGATTTTGCGGATTCAAAATCAATCGCTAAAAAAGTATTATGTTGCAGAGTCTCCGGTTGTGTTTTTTCATCCGTATTGAACACAAACAGGACCCCGTGATTCTTTAGGTAGGATTCAAGCTTCTGTATCACTTCGCCCATGCCGCCAGGTGCGCTGATTAATCCTTTTAGGTGTTTGCGTCGCTTCTTGAAAAACATTGAACCCAATACAAGTTTCGCGCTTAGAATTTCTGTTTTTTGAGCAAAGATTCCGTTTACCATCGGTTGAATTAAATAATCGTTGCCGGCTAAACCCAAGACTCTCTGAGCCCAATCTTTTAAACTTTCTTGTCCGCGCGGTTTCAATCCGCCGGTAATAAATCCGACGGCAACTCGCCCAATCAACAGAATAGTTTCATCAAAAGATAGCGGCCATCGTCGAAGACCATTGCGAAATATGTATTTTTTCCGAGATTCTTTTTTGGGAGACAGCGGCTGAACTCCAATATCGTCAAACAAGTCCTCCAGTTTTTCCGAGGCCAAGAAACCGTTGGCCGCAGATTCAATCAACATATTACTTCGATACTCAGAGCTGATGACACCACCAGTTCTGGATTTTTTTTCAATCACTGTGACCGGATGGCCAAGCTTAGTGAAAAAATACGCAAGAGAAAGACCGGAAAACCCAGCACCAACAATTCGAATCATATCGAGGATGAAAAAATTCGCGTTTGCGGCTGCGATCGTTGTAATCTAACATCGAAAAACAAGGCCGCATTACGTAAAAATGGTTTACCGAGTTCTGTTAATTTCAAGACGGAGCCATCGAACTCGATCAGCTTATCATGAAGCATTTCTTTTAAAAATACTTCAGCATCCGATTTTTCCTTATCTGATAGTGTAATTTCAAACTGAGTCATGAATTTTAAAATTTTCAATCGCTGCGTTTTATCCTCATCAGTTAAAACATGTCCGCGCAAAGTTGGAACTTCGCCTTTAGTAATTTTCTGCTCGTACAAGTTTAAAACTTTTTCGTTTTGATGAAATGAATCTGGCGTTTCAGAAATAGAACTAACACCTAAACCTAACAGAACGTCTGTCCGTTGGTCTGTATAGCCCATAAAATTGCGATGTAATGTTTTGTCTTTGGTTTTTTCATACAAAGCATCGGTATTTAAAGCAAAATGATCCATACCAATTTCCACGTAATCATTTTGAGTTAAAATCGTGCGCGCAATTTCATAAAGTTTACGCTTATCTTCACCTTTTGGAAGATCTTCATCTTTAAACAGTTTTTGAGCGGGTTTGATCCAAGGAACGATCGCTAAACTGTACAAGGCGATGCGATCGGGCTTTAAGGCTACCGTTAACTCGGCTGTTTTTTTGATCGATTCTGGGGTTTGTTTCGCCAGGCCATAAATCAAATCAAAGTTAACTGAATCATATCCAAGACTACGGGCCCAGTCAGTGACCTGCTTTGTTTGTTCAAATGGCTGAATACGATTCACTAATCGCTGCACTTCTGGATCGAAATCTTGAACACCCAGGCTGATACGATTAAAACCGCGTTTTTGAAGTTCTTTTAATTGTTCAATTTTAGTTCGTCGCGGATCAACCTCAATCGCACCTTCAAAATGTGATTTTTGACGAACCACACGTTTATCTATTTCATCAACTAAAAAACCTAATGTTTCTGCCGAGAAAAACGTCGGTGAACCACCGCCGAAATGAATCTGTTTAAGTGGCTTAGTTTTTAGCTCTGGCACTTGTTGTAAATATAAATCTAATTCCTTGATGACTAGATCCACATACGGTCGTTCTTTGTTGTGATCTTTAGTGATCGACGTATTGCAACCGCAAAACGTGCACAGAGTTTCACAGTAAGGTAAATGAACATACAATGCCCAACTCGATTGATCTTTTTCCAGCGCTGAACTTAAGTGTTTGATCCATTGATCGCGCTCCGGCGTTTCTGCCCAGAACGGCACAGTTGGATAACTCGTGTAGCGTGGTGCGGGAATATCGTACTTGCGATATAACTCTTTAAAGCTAGCCGCCATTGCTGAATTCCTTTCTGACTATCTCAATAAACTTATGGACATTTTTTTCTGGCGTATTTGGTAAAACACCATGTCCAAGACCGCAAACCCAACGTGAGCGTTCTTCTGGTGGCATATTTTTGAATGGTTCTATATAAAATCGCAAAGTTTTTTCAAAATCAGCTGGGTCTTGGTGCAACAATGATTGATCGAAATTACCTTGAGTGAAAAATGGATTGTCGTAAGCATTTAGGTTCTTCAGTAGCGATGGCAAATTCCAACGATGATCAAATCCTAAACCGGCCCACGGCGCCATAAAAAATTCTTTAGGGAAGTAGCCGCCCATTGTTCCTTTAGAATAATACGCTAATTTTTTGGGGAATGTTTGAGCTAGGTCCATTAACTGAGGCATAATAAATTGCGAATATAAAAGAGGATCAATCTCACCCGCGGCTGTATCGAACAGCATAACGACTTCGGCGCCGCCGTCTAATTGCATTTCAATATTCTTTTTTAATATCGGGATTAATTGCGCACAAAATTGAGGATAAAGCGGTAAATATTTTTTAGATAATGTCAGACTGCCTTTGTGTGAGCCCTCCACCGCATAAACAAATAGCGTCCATGGGCCACCAACAAATCCAATTAATGACTTATTTCCTGGCAAACGTTTACGAGTTTGCTCGAGAGCGCGCTTTTGGAACATCAACTGTGGCCAAGCTTCATCAAACGGAGTCATTTTGTTGATAAAATCAGGAGTTAAATGTACATCTAGCTTTGGACCATCGTCACTGTACTGCAGTCCAAACCCCATTGCCTGAAGGGGAAACAATAAGTCAGAAAAAATAATAGCGACATCAAAATCGAAATCTTGAATCGGGCCCATTGTTACTTCGGCAGCCAAGTCTGGCAGGCGACACAAATCCATAAATGAATTTTTCTTACGAAGCGCTTGGTAATGCGAATGATACCGACCAGCCTGACGCATGAACCAAATTGGCGGAACGGCTTGCGGCGTATTTTTGATCGCGTTGGTAAAATTAATATTCATTTTTAATCCCATTAGTGGAGGTCCACTGGTAGCCGATTCCTCGGACGTTTCTGATCACATCATCGTTATTTAAATCTAAAAACTTTTTAATGCGGACGATTGCATTGTCAATACTGCGAATATTTACGTTCTTGTCCTGGCCCCAAACGAAATCCATGATTTCGTCGCGGGTTACAGCCTGAGGCGATTTCTTTATAAGAAACTCAATAATCTTTAAGTCTGATTGTGCCGGGTATTCAATCGTTCCGTCACGTTTACGTACCGACATTTGATTAAAATCAACTTCAATACCATCCACACTCAATCTATGTGGCTTCACAGAATGATCCGTCAGTACATGGCGGATTCGTATCATCAGTTCTTTTAAATGAAATGGTTTGGGGATAAATTCTTCAGCACCTAGCTCGTAACCTTCCAGGCGGCTTTCCGCATCACTTTGGGCTGTCAGAAACAGAATATGACTTTTTGATTTATTTACAGTTTTAGCGACTTGAAAGCCATCGCCATCAGGAAGTCCTATGTCTAAAATCACTAAATCAAAATCATGTTCTTTAATTTTCTTGATTGCCTGCGCCTGATTTGCGGCCCAAACGACTTCAAAATCCGATTCAAGTCTCTCTTTAAGTGTTTCCCCTAATGTTAAGTCGTCCTCGACGATTAAGATCTTTTTCATAAGTAGATTTTCACTCCAAAACCTTGATTAGGATTAAAAAACTCTAGTCGTCCATTAAGTTTCTTAACGATTTCGGAACATAAATATAAACCAATGCCGGATGTTTTCTTTTCATTGAAGCGGAAATGAATAACATCGCTAATAGAAAGCTTCTCTTGAACGCCAATCCCATCATCTACCATAGTGATTAACTTTTGGGATCCGGCTTCATCAATTTTAATAGTAATACGACTCGATCCACCATGAATTAAAGAATTCTGAATCAAATTACGAAACACAAAATGCAACGCGCGGTAATCGGTCTCTAGATTCTGATCTTTGTTTAGTTCAATTGTAATTTCTTGGAACTCATTTTTAATGCCACTGATGAGCTTAGAGATCGGAAAGTTTTCTTTGAGCGTCTTGATACTCTCTAACTGGGACATCCATAATGAGTTTTCCAGCTGTAGATCTAATTGATTAATACTTTTTACTAAGCGAACAATTTGTTTATTGTTTTTAAACTTATCGTCTTCACTTAAAACTTCGCTTTGTAGACGAAGTCTAGATATGGATGTTTTTAAATCGTGAGAAAAACCAGCAAAAAAGTTGCGGATCGATTTATTTTTGGTTTCTTCGCGCTTCATAAAGTAGAACATCATTACGCCGCCCAGGACTTGAGCCAACAAGAAAAAGGATCCTTCCCAGAACAACATCCGTCGGCGCTTGTCTAAATCGAGCGCCTCTATTGGCATCGACATTTGCTCAATACCATAGAACCACCACCAACCAATCATCGAGGTGGTGAATACAATCCATAGTAAAACAAAAGCGCTTTTCCATTTCATTTTAAACTAAAGCACCTTTCACTTTT
The DNA here is from genome assembly GCA_964498705.1 of uncultured Bdellovibrio sp. Taxonomy (GTDB): domain Bacteria; phylum Bdellovibrionota; class Bdellovibrionia; order Bdellovibrionales; family Bdellovibrionaceae; genus UBA2316. The sequence continues at coordinate 38,165 of CAZCHT010000002.1, forward strand.
GCGAGTGTCTCTTCCAATACAGAATCACTATGGGCCGCAGACAAGAAACCAACTTCGTAGGCATTGGGGGCTAAATAGACACCACTTTCAAGTAACTTTAGGAATAGTTTCTTGAAAGTTTCACCTTGGCCTTTTGGGATATGATTTAAATCACGAATCGGGCCTGATGCTTTCGTGTGAATCCAAAACAAAGATGAATAGAAAGACACATCTAGATCAGAATGTTGATTTAAAACTGTTTTTAATTTTCCACAAAACTCGGATGCTGTCTTGTTTAACTTAGCCCAGCCATTGTTTTTTTCCATCTTTTGCAATGTCGCAAGACCTGCTACCATACCGACTGGATTCGCTGACAATGTTCCCGCTTGATAAACAGGTCCTAATGGCGCCACAAAATCCATAATATCGCGTCGACCACCGTAACATCCCACAGGAAATCCGCCGCCTAAAATTTTTCCATAACAAATTAAATCAGGTGTTAAACCTAAATCTTGGATCATACCTTTTAGGTTAACGCGAAATCCGCTAATAACTTCGTCAACCATAAACAAAGCGCCGTGCTTCTTGGCTAGCTCTTGGATTTTTAATATAAATTCTTTACGCTGAATTAATAAACCGTAATTTGCAGGCAATGGTTCAATGACGACAACAGCGATTTCTGATCCGTGAGCTTTGAAAACCGCCTCTAATTGTTCTTCGTTATCAAGATCAGCAACAAGAGTTTCATTCGCCATCGCCGCGCTAATGCCGGCACTGGATGCTGCGGATTCACCGGCAAGGCCGCTGCCAGCTTTAACAAGCAAGCCATCGTAGTGACCATGATAGCAACCTTCAAATTTTAAAATTTTGTCACGTTTAGTAAAGGCGCGAGCTAGTCGGATCGCTGACATAACCGCTTCAGTACCGCTAGAAACAAATCTTAGTTTTTCTACATTAGGTATTTTTGATGTGATCCATTCCGCTAATTCCAGTGAATACGGCTCACACGCGCCAAAGGTCCATGCAGTATTGATTTGCTCGTGTACTTTTTCGGTGACCTCAGGATCACGGTGGCCCAAAATGAGTGGTCCAAAGCTCTGGCAGAAATCGATATATTTAGTTCCCTCAACGCTCCATAGATACGGACCTTCGGATTTAGAGAAAAATATCGGTGAGCGATCCATGCCTTTGAACGATCGAACCGGAGAATGAACTCCGCCGGGAGACACTTTTTTAGCGCGTTCAAATAATTCACTTGATGATTTTACAGAATCCATTTCTTTTTCCATTCTTTGTAATTGTATACAGTTATAATATTTTTCTTAGGGATATGTTTCGCAACAACATCTAGAGTTGAACCCAAACCGCAGATGTGAGTTTTTTTCTTTAACCATGGGAACATCTTTAAACTCGACAAAAACAAATCACCATGACTCCAATAGAAATGAGTTTTGTTTTTATGTTCCGCTAATTTTTCAAATCCTGAGTAATTCACTTGATACAGCTTTAAAGTCTGAGACCATTTTTTTGAATGACCTTGGCTATGAGTCAGTTTTTTCCACTTTGGTTTATCACCCGCCAGCACGTCGATTTCAGGGCGCTGCTGTTCACCCAGTGAATCGTAAGATCCCAGGACCCAAAAGCCTTGTTCTGCTAATTGTTTCCAGGTCTCTATTCCACTGGTCCATAGATACTGAGGCTGAGCACTGCCGGCCGCTAACAAATTACTTTTAGTGGCAATGATCGCGTCGCTTTTTTTTGATTTATAGGGTTTTAAATTTAGAATTTGCTTCTCTAAAAGTGTATGGAATTCAACCAGCATATTTGCTGGAATGGATTTATTCATTACCTGAAAACTGGATTCAATCACATCCTGATTCCAAATAAAGTTATCTTTTTGATCTAGACCACGCTCAAACTTTAACTTGTTGAGCCCGATGCTCTTCGACCCTACTAACTTATAGGACACGCCCATCTTCTGATGACAACCGCCGCCCCATTGTTTAAACCGTGTGCGTTCTTGATTCACTAATTTAAAGTCTAATTCAGCACTGATTTTTTTTAAAACTTTCTTGATGTATGCATTTCCGGAATTGATCTCTATTGCAAGACTTCCTTGCGCCGCCGACGTTGGGCTTTGACTAAGAGGAATAACTTGAACGATCAAATCCTTTAATGCTTTTCTTAGAAACTTTTGAGTGGGTGCAAATTCTTTTCGCTTGGCTGTCAGTAAGCGATCTAGAGCTGCCTTAGCCACTATAATTCCGTGAACCTGATCGGATTCAAGAGTCTTTAAAACTCGCGTTTGGATATTTCCACGCACGGGAATAAAATCAATCGTCGCCGGCTTAAATGGCAGGCTCCATGCGAAGAACGGTTTCAAATTAAATTCGCGGCGTGGGGATGATGAGAAAATTTTTAGCGCCTCTATACCGGCGTTCGCCCCCTTAGGCAGATATTTTTTTTTAAATAACAGGACATCTCGCTCATCCGCGCGAGCCAATGTCCCTACGATAGATGTAATATCGTTTTCTTCAATTGGAATATCTTTCCAAGAATGAACAACCATGTCTGTGCGGTTTCGAATCAGATCCTCTTTGAAATCTTGAGTGAATACGCCTTTTTCTGGCATTTTCCATAACGGATTTTCTAAGTTTTTATCACCCAAAGATTCACGAAAGGAGTATTCGATTTTAGTATTTTTAAAATGTTTTTTAATAGCATCGCCAACCATGTAGGCTTGTAATCGCGCGAGATCACTTTTTCGCGCCGAAATTTTTATGGCTGATTTCATTAACGATTCCCCCGGGCTTAGCGTCTAGAGATTAGAGTCCAGATTAGGCGCCTCGTATGTTTAGGCGCAGAAGTCTTCCCATCCCCAAGGATTATGTTTCGCTTTTTTGCTAAATTCAAGTGCCTTAATTTGAATATCTTCGCTGACTAATTGAATGCGCATTTCCTGGTCTTGTTTTGATTTTTCATCGTTAGCTTTTAGGTCATGTAACAAGAACACTTGTTCCGTCTTTTTAGGCAGCCATTGCTCGTCACCGCGCCAATCAACAACCATTCTAAGATTTGGCCAATGATTTACAAAGGATTCGATCTCGGTATTGGAAACGTTTGCTGCCACTACCAAGACTGTGATTTCCTGAGACGCGTTAAGCTGGTCTGTCATTTCCACTTGAAAGCTATCAAACGGCGCTGCCAAGTTTCTTGGACGACGCAAAAGTACTGATTTGTTTTTTACTTGCTTTAACCATGGTGCGATTTCTTCAGCTAGCTGACCCGCACCTAAAAGCGCCACACCGTCTTTAGCCGTTAGCAGTTTACGAGTCACAGAACCATAGGTGTTGTGACTCCAATTTTGAATACGAGTGCTTCTTAGCATTTTACAATCCGTTAAAAGCTGTTTGAACACATCCGTCATATTCAAATTATCAATCACCGTTTTATGCTGAACAGTGAAATCTTTAAATTGACCGAAAATTTCAGTTTCCCCTTTTATCAAAGAGTGCAAACCACAGATTACTTCTAGGATAAATTGATAGGCATGCTCACCTTTAAAAATCTCAATTTGGCCAGGGTTCTGAGCGGCAAAATTTTTATATTCCGAATGAGTAAGAAATAGATCTGAATCTAAAACAGCAATTTGACGTAGGCATGTCTCAAATACCAAAGGACCCAGTCCGCACTCATTAAGGGAGCGGCCTAGCGAGTTCTTGATTCCTAGCTTGGGTATATGAACAACATGAAGATCCATTTAGATCAATTTAACAAACTCTGACGCTTCAAGTGTCATTTGATTGTCATCTACAAAAAGAAAAAACCCTGAAAACGCCTCATTTTTAGACATTTTCAGGGCTTTAAGGACAGGTATCTAAACTTAGATTATTGCACAGTTTTTAGAGCTTTAATCACATAGTCAATATGAGTAATGTCCTCGCCGCGACAATCGCCATCCGCGCAGTAATTTGAACGTGTGCATTGACCACCGATATCGTACTTAAAATCTTCTTCACCACGAACCAAAAGACCTACAACTTCACCGCTCACAGCGCTAAATACAGCAGAACCGCTGTTGCCGCCGTAGCTATCCGTGTTCGCTACAAAGTAGCCTGTTTCGTCTTTTCTTACATTAGCACCGCCAGCAATTTTAGTCGGTAGACCTGCTGGATGACCAATCAAAATTAAAGAGTCACCTTGTTTTGCCGGCGTTGCTGATAGTTTCGCAACCGTATGACCAACAACTGGGCGATCTAACTGAATCAAAGCGTAATCCTGATTGCGTGTTAATTCACGCGCTATGACTTTTTTGCAATTATACACATCATCACCAGAAGCCACCGCTGGGTTTAAACCCGGGCCGCCCATTTTGTAATTAAATACAAATGATTGAGATGAACAATCAAAGTCAGATACACAGTGCCCCGCTGTAGCTAATAAATCTGGTCCAACTAGGACGCCAGAACACATAGCGCCGTTGGGTTGACTGAAAAATGGCTCATCTTTACATAAACCATAATCCGCACCGAACGAACCTTGCGCAATAGCAACTACATTTGTAGACGCATTCAACGCTAAATTTGCCTTTGAAATCATAGCTGCTGTTGAGTCAGCCATCGCTAGCAATGCAGGGTCAGAAACTTGGTACACCTCTAAACGGTCATCTTTGCCGTAAACTACTTTCGTTCGTTTATCAAACGCCTGCGCACCCACACTGATAAATGATGCTGCTACCGCGAACTTGATACCGACTCGCAAAACTTTTGAAATCCTTTTCACAAATCCCCTCCATTGGTTTTCTCTTCCGTGAGAAAAAGTTTAAAAAAACTGACTTAGTTTGCTGCCTATTTTAATTTGCAGTTACTGAAAAACTAAGCTGAGAAATTATTTAATTTTATTGAATTCATTATTATTCAAACGTGGAAATGCATTAAGAACAAAGGATTCCTAAAGAATTGGACCTATTAATTTCCCTTATTTAATAAATAATGGAAGGCGATTGAATAGTTTTTTATTTGCTGGACCATTGCTGTGAGACCGTTGGTACGAGAGGGTGTCAGATGATTTTTTAATCCTGTTTTTTCTACAAAGAACAATTGCGAGTTTAAAATATCGCTTGGTTTTTCATTGTCATATACCGAAATCAACAAAGCCACTAGACCTTTGACGATCAAGGCATCCGAGTCACCTTGGAAGCGAATAACACCTTTATCTTTGTCTAGCTCTGCAGCCAGCCACACCTGTGACTGACAACCTTTGATAATATTTTTTTCTTGCCTGTGCTGCTCTGCAAGCTCTGGTAGCGCTTTTCCTAGATCAATAATCTTTTTATATTTCTGTTCCCAATCTAACGATTCAGGAAACATTTCAATGATCTTGTTTTGTTTAATATCTATAGAAGACAAAGGCGCTGCGCTCATGGATAGAAGTTCTAAACAGCGAGGTAGCCAATGTCAATGCGCTGTCTCTTTCATAAGAGCCAGCCAAATTTGTCACAACTACGGCAAATAGCCGCTTCAGAATGAATATCTCATATTGAGACTATATTAATTAGCGATTTCAACAATTTATACAGTCCTCAAACAACCCCAACGGTACTTTGCTTGCATATTTAAAAAGCAGAAGACAAAAACAAAGGAGTTCTTATGTTAGCCGGTAAATTAAAAGCACTTATCCTAGTAGTGATCTTAAGCGAGGCCACATTAGCATCTCAAAAATTTGATTTTAAATACTCGTTCGAAGGCGAAAAATTAGCCATCAGCCAAGAAGCCCCGGACTATTACGTAGCCTTAACCAAAGCCGCCAAAAGTTGCTTCAGCCATTTCAAATCAAAGACAAAATCCAGCCATCAAAAGGGCGTAGATTTGATTGACGTCTGCGCTAACCCAAGATCATAGTAAAAAAGCTTTGAAGGCAAAAATAAGCAGTGTTATAAATAATTTGTGATAAATACTGTTAGGAGAAGATATGCCATTGCTTAAAGGACTACTTGATTTTTTATTTGGTAAAGATCCCGATATTTTTGATGAGAAAGGAAACGTTTCTCACAACCTTCCTCGAAAAAAATGGGAAGCTTGGCACCAACGCACCAAAATCGATCCACACCACAACTGGCGCTCACATACTGGACGCACCAGCAACTACAGCAAAAAGAAATAATTTATATTTTAATATCTAGGCGGCTTCTTGATGAAGCGCTGCTCAGTCTCAAGCGCCTCAGTCACATCATTAAAAGCCAAACTTCTATATTGCCGATTAATTACCACTTCGAATTGAGTCCAGAATTTCTATTTAGAATTGATCTCTTTAGCCTTAATATCCTTTTGAAGATTACTTAAGAACAACAGTGATTCAATTGGACTTAAAGAATTTAGATCTAACGATTTAAGTCTAGTTATAATATCCACATAGTCATTAGACTCACCACGAGCTTCAACAAACAAACTCAGCTGGTTTTCAATCTCTTTAGTTTTCCGTGATCCCAATTTTTGCGATTCTTTCAATGCTAGCGATTGCTTAGCTCGTTGAATTAAAGATTCAGGCAAACCTGCCAGTTCCGCAACTTGAATACCATAGCTGCGTCCAACCGAGCCTTCTTTGAAAACGTAACTAAATACAATATCATTATCTTTACCCTGCTGAATTTCCATGTGCCCATTTCGAATAACCTGAGGAAACGTTTTCGCCAGTGCGGTAATTTCATGATAGTGAGTGGCAAACAATGTGAAACCTTTAATTTTCTGCACAATGTACTCGATAATAGCTTCAGCTAAACTTAACCCATCGTAAGTAGCTGTTCCGCGACCAATCTCATCCAGCAATATCAATGACGAAGAGGTCGCCTCGGCTAACAACTCAGCGGTTTCTTTCATTTCGACCATGAATGTAGATAGACCTTCGGATAACGAATCGTTGGCCCCGATGCGAGTGTACACGGCGTCCACTACCGGCAATTTTGCTGATTCAGCGGGGACATAAGATCCAAGTTGAGCCATGATTTGAATCAAGGCCACTTGGCGCATTAACGTGCTCTTACCCGCCATGTTCGGACCGGTTAGTACCCACGTTTGCCCCGAGACCATTTGAATAGAATTAGGAACAAATCGCGAACTGATATTTTTTTCCACTACGGGATGGCGGCAATGAACCAAATTCATTTCCGAAACGTTTCCCATCTGTGGGCGAACGTAATTATTTTCGATCGCAACCCATGCTAATGCTGCATAGACATCAACTTCGGATGCAAATTCAGAAATCTGCAAAAACTCGCTGGTCAGAGCTAAAATATTTTTCTTACACTTATCAAAGTACTCAACTTCCAGTTCGGCTCGTCGTGATTGGGCTAAAAGAACTTTTTTCTCAAGCTCCATTAATTCGTCAGTATAAAAACGTTCTGCATTAGCTAAAGTTTGTTTGCGTTTGTAATGAGCAGGAACTTTTTCGACATGCAAATGAGTGACTTCGATGTAAAAACCAAAAACATTATTGTAACGAACTTTTAACGAATTGATTCCCGTGGCTTGTTTTTCCGTAGCTTCCAGATCTTGGACTAATTTTTGTACGTTTGTTGATAGGTCGATCCATTCATCTAAATCGCCAAACACACCACGTTTAAACAATCCACCTTGTTTAGTATTTACAGGAGGATTCTCAACAAATACATCTGACAGATGTTCACACAAAGACCGAAGAACTTTTTCTAAATTATGCAAGTCTTGTAACGCTTTTGGCTTTTGTTCAAAGTAACCAGATGACTCTAAAACCATAACCATCTCAAAACAGTTTATTGTGGATTCCGACAGACCTTGAATATCAGAAATCGAACACTGCGCTTGAGACACCTTTCCTAACTTTCTCTGGATATCATAAACGGCGCCCAATAATTCACGTACCTTTTTATTGATATGCAATTTATCCACGAAGAACTGAACGCGATCTTGCCGAGCTTCAATTTCAGGTAAATGAGTCAGAGGAAAACGAATCCAATCACGTAGTTTTCTGGCGCCAAGCGCAGTTTTACACTGGTTCAAAACGCCAAATAACGACGTCTGCATTTGACCACGGAAGGAATCAAATAACTCAAGCTGCTTAATCGTTTGCGTATTTAACTTCATCTTAGAAAACAACAGCCGCTCTGGAAACTGTATTACTTTTTCTTCGTTCCAGTTTGGATTTACGTACTTTACATAAGCAATTAAAGTTTGATTAGCCGCTTGATTTACAGAGATGGTTGCACTCGCAGGCAATTCAGAAATCGCTACGCCTCGTTTAGCTAGATTCTTTAGAAACTTGTCTTTCTCTTCTACAGATGGGAATACATCGTGCTCGGCATGCCAAACATATTCGGAAATTTCATAACTAGCAGCGATTTTTTCAAATTCAGCCCAGTCTTTCCAAGGGATACTGAAATTTTCAAATGTCGAGGTTTCAATAAACGAAACCCGGCTGGCATCGAACGCCATGATGTAATGGGATTGATACGATTCCAGCAAGTCAAAATCAAACACCATTCCTGGGGTCAGAATTTTAGTAACTTCGCGTTTTACGATACCTTTGGCTAATTTAGGATCTTCCACTTGGTCACACAGAGCGACTTTAAATCCGTGATTTAATAATTTATTAACAGCCCCCGCAACGGAATGATGGGGAAATCCACACATCGGCGGAGAGTCCGCATCCTTTTTATTTCTAGACGTCAGTGCAATTCCTAAAAAAGGAGCCGCGGTTTGAGCATCTGAATAAAACAACTCGTAAAAGTCACCCATCCGGAAAAACATAATCTTATCCGGGTGTTGATTCTTAACTTCCCAGTATTGCTTCATCAGTGGTGTGGTTTTTTTATCGGTCGCTGCCGTTTCAGTAGATTTAATCATCTAGTCGTTTTATGAAAAATGAGTCTGTCGGTCCACTACCAACTTTCACCTTGGTCGAGCCGCGTTAAGGGCCAGTTTTTCTGGCGAATATTGATTAAAATCGAAAGGATACCGTATCCTTGTCTTATGTCGTCAACAGCAATAGTAAGTTACCCCAAGGAAACGGTCCTATTTCTTCAAGGAGAAATGGGCGAATCGGCGTTTATCATCGAAAAAGGCCGCGTTTTAATCTATCTCACCAAAGATAAAGAGGATTTCCCTCTCAGCGTCTTAGGCGAAGGCGAGATTTTCGGCGAAATGGCCATTTTAGACAATCAAGTTAGATCCGCGTCCGCGAAGGCTCTTGATGACTGCGAACTGATTCCCGTAACTAAAGATATGCTAATGGAACGCGTGCATGCCACAGACACTGTCGTTCGTCTTCTACTTCGCGTTTTATTAAAACGCCTACGATCACAAAACGATCTCATCACCCGTGAACCAAAAAAAGAATTCTTTAGCACTCAAGTTGTTCTTCAAGAAGACATTGAAGCTGTTCAGAAAATCAAACTGGAATCAAGACTTAAAGACGCATTTAATAACCGCGAATTCGTTATGTACTACCAACCAATTTTAGATTTATCGCGTGATAAAATTGTCGGCGCGGAAGCTTTAATTCGTTGGTTTCCTCCAACCGGAGAGCAGATCTCCCCGGCTATTTTTATGGATGTAATCGAAAGTTCTTCGTTCATGATTCCATTTGGTCGTTGGATTTTAGAAGAATGCTTTAAAGATTTAAAAAGTATTCAAGAAAAAAAGGGCGATAAAAAGTTTTCACTTTCCATTAATATTTCAGGAAAACAATTCAGCCAACCTAACTTTATCGAAGAAGTTGAGAAAATGCGTACAGATCAAGGCCTAGACGCAAGCGCCATCAAATTGGAAATGACGGAACGAGTGATGATGGATGGAACATTGGCTTTAGATACATTGAATCGTTTTCATGAAATCGGCTATGGACTATCCATTGATGATTTTGGAACCGGATTCTCGAGCCTACAGTATTTATTCAGAATGCCTTTAGATAACATCAAGATCGATAGATCATTTGTTCGCGATATGCTTCGCGATGACAAGGCTTTAGCTATCGTAAAATCATTGATTTACTTAGCTCAGTCACTTCGTATGAAAGTTATTGCTGAAGGTATCGAGCGCGAAGATGAAAAATCTTTACTAAAAGCTTTGGGCGTTGAACAAGGACAGGGTTTTTTATTTTCAAAAGCGATTTCATTGCGCGATTTCTTAACGTTGGTAACCAATCCTAAAAAAAATAGATAACCTACTCCCTAGCGAGAGTAGGTTCCTACCGTACTTCTAATCCAAGAAAAAAACTCCAAAGCGACGCCTAAATCGCGAACTAATTGTTTCGCAAATTTTGGACTTATCACTTCGGCGCGTGTGTAATTTCGGCCTAAATAGAATTGTTTGTATTTTAAATACTTCGCAGCTTCGCTGTCGGGATTAAAACCTTTGGGAAAACGTTTATACACGTCGCCCTTTAATCCGCCCCAAGTTTTTTTAAGTTTTCTATCTGACAAAATCTCATCGATTCTGTCAAAGTCTTCTACCAGCGCTGATCGAAGCAAGCTTGTTTGGCGGCTTGATGTCATATACAAACCTAAACCAAAAAAATTATCATCTTTACTTGCGCCGATTTGAAAATAAATACCCGGATTCCATTCAAATAAAGACGTACGTTTTTCTGCTAAACTAAAATGAACATTGTTTTTAACTAATCCGCCATCTTCTGCACGGTTCTTTGGTCTTAAGGGGCGAGTGATTTTATCCGGGCCGATTTGAATTCTAGGCAGCTGACGTTGATATTTTTTATTGAGCTCAACTAACAATGCTTGAAGCGGTTTTTTCACTGCATCTTCGTATAGCTCTTTATTTTTATCAAACCACTCACGACTGTTAGCGTTTTTCGATGCGGAATCAAAATATTTAAATGTTGCTTTCGTGAATTTCATATTACTCTTCAAAATAATCTAAATCTTTTCCGTATGTTTCTGGCAGAGTCCAAATGGCAGCAAGAGCCAGCGCGAAAAATAGTCCACCAACTGTCAGCGCGGCTTTGTCCGCCGTCATAAAGTTAGTTTTTAAATATAGAAACAAACTCACTACCAGCGCCGCAGCACCGCGAACAAAGTTTGGCACTGTTGTAGCCACAGTTCCGCGAATGTTCGTTCCAAACTGCTCGGCTGACACAGTAACAAGAACCGCCCAATACCCGGCTGCAGAGCCCAGGAAGAAGCAAATTAAATAAATATCATCCGCTTTCAGACCGCGAAGATTTAGGTACGCCAAGATCAATGCGAATGCGGCAACAAGGCACACTGTAATTGCTTTATTTCTAGATTTTAATACCTGACTTAACATTCCCGAGATAAAATCACCCGTGGCAAGACCTACCGAACCCCATAGGAGTGCGTTCCCCGCACTCACCGTTCCCTGCACTTCTAGACTTTGAGTTAATTCCGGAGAGAACGTAAAAAGTACGCCCGTAATAAAATAAACGGGGATACCCATAAAAATGCATTTTAAATATTTTAATAATCGACCTTTTTTCAAAAGCATCGTCAAATCACCACGCTCCACTTTGTTGTTTTGCGTCTTTTCAAACATGCCGCTCTCAAACACGCGAAAACGAGTTACAAGAAGCAACAGCCCCATCACGCCACCCATGATATAGGCTGATTTCCACGCGATATGTTGTCCAAAGTAGGCCGCCGTCACAGAGCCTAACAAACCGAGAGTTGCCACAATGGTTGTTCCATAGCCTCGAGTCTCTTTCGGCAAAGACTCAGCGACTAGAGTAATTGCTGCACCTAACTCGCCTGCTAAGCCGACCCCTGTGATGAAGCGACATAATGCGTAACTATTAACATCCCAAACAAACGAATTAGCAATATTTCCTAAAGAATAAAGAATGATAGAGCCAAACATTACACTCAGACGGCCACGCTTATCTGCCCACACACCCCACAACAAACCACCGATCATCATTCCGATCATTTGAGCATTATAAAGCAATACTCCCGAACGCAAAATGTCCTGAGGATCACTGATACCAAGGTCCTTAAGGCTGGCTACACGGACAACTCCGAATAAGGTAATATCAAACATGTCCACAAAATACCCAAGACCAGCTACCAAAACTGTCAGGTTAATCGCAGATAAAAATTGAGAAAAAGAAGACTTAGTAGCCACTGATTTTTCAGACATTTTCCACTCACTTTTTTATGGTTGAGTTTAAATATCCAAAAACCTATATGAAGTCGAGAGGAAAATAATTTAGATGGAATTGTCGTTAGTAGCCGCAACAAATTCGCATTCATCGAATTTTTTCGTGTGACCTTTAGCTCTTAATTTGATTTCACCGGTACCACGATTTGTATCTGTGTCCATATCCACACTAACCTCTGTACGATCGTCAATATGAAACGAATACGAAACTTTTTTAGTAGATTCAACGGGTGTCACTTGCTGTCTAATTTGACGCGAAAGGGATGTTTTCGGACGCCCTTTTTCATGAACACTTAATCGGTAGCGTTTTGATTGAGTGTCAAAAAAATACACTTTGTCCTCAGCGCCTAGAATCGAACATTTGATACGATTCTGCTTTTCTGCAGACAGTGCAAAGGTTGAGATAAAAATAAAAAACAAGAATAATAACATATGGCTCATAATTACATCCTCTTGCCTATAGTACACAGCAAATCCCAGTCCTATTTCACTTTGAAACGTTTCAATCGAAAATATGTGTCAAATTTGGAAAACGCTTCCGAATGCTGCCAGTTTTAACAAGTTAATCCCAAAATTTGGCAAACGCAGTGTCCCTTTATGTCCCGTCTAAAACGACCTAACCGAGTTTAACGGTGAGTAAACATGGCCGAATTTTTCAGTATCAAGATCTCTGGATTGCCCAAGATTTAAGAATTAACTTATTAAGAAAGTTTAGATAAACGTCGATTTAATACTAGTCATGAAATTAACCTTACGTGCCCAAAGCAAAAGCGAACTTTTCGATATTCAAAAGACGCTTATCAAAACCATCTCACAGGCGGCAGCGATAATTATATTTGTTTCGGGTTCAGCGATCCAATATTTCTCTCCGAATGACAATATGGGACTGCTACATCGAATGGTTTTTGCTGCCTTGTTTGCATTAGCCGCTTATGTTGCAAACAGAAAATCTTCGACGTATCGATTAGTAGAATCATCTCTCGCACTAGCTGGCTCTGCATTCCTAATTAGAATGCTTGTTCAATTCTATGAATCTGGATTTACACCAACTCATATAGTAGTTTGTGTATTAGCTATAGTCGGGTTGTCCGGCGTATTCATTTACAAATCATCACTGGTTGCCCTAAACCTTCCATCGATTGCATTTATATTTTACTCAGCGGCCCACATGCCACAATCACCTCATATGCCAAAAGAGTTAAGCTTCATCTGTTTGATTTCAGCGGCCATTGTTGGCTATTTTATGACATGGCAGAAGGTATTTTTAATCAACAAAAGCGTAGACCAAGAACTTCATAAAAATATTGTCATGAGTAACTTACATGAAGGCGTGATGCTACTTAATGAAAGCGGCAAAGTGTTAACGTTCAACCAGGCTGTCTGTGAAATCATGGCCTTAACACCAGAGGAAGTGTTAAACCGCCACCCTCTCAATCCTGACTGGGAAATCCTAATGCCTGATGGTGTAACGCCGCTACCTACGGAAATGTCTCCGTCTACGGTCGCACGCGAAACGGGAAAAGCCGTAAGAAATTTCCCTATCGTAATTAAAAAGCCAAACCATTCCATTGCGTTCCTTGAACTAACAGCGAATCCGATCTTCCACACTGAGAATCCAACTCAAGTCGAATTCGTTCTTCTGACATGTCGAGATATTTCCGTACTTAAAAAAGCTCAAGAAGAAATCGAAAATCAAAAGCTTCACACGTTGGCTCATTCGAAACTAACTGCTCTTGGTGAAATGGCCGCAGGTATCGCACATGAAATCAACAATCCACTTACAATTATTCTTGGTCGCGTAGATCATGCCAAACGTTTGATCGAAGCTGGTCGGATGACTGAACTTGAAATGAGTCAAAGTATCTTAAAAATTGAATCGACAACCTTAAGAATTTCAAAAATCGTAAAAAGCATGAAGTCTCTATCGCGAGAAAATCACACCAATGAGTTTGTCCGAACCAGCTTGCGCGGGATCGTCGACGATATCGTCAACGTTTCTAGTGACAATATGTTGCAGAACGAAATTCAAATCGAGATCAACATTGAGCCTAGCATTTCGCTCGATTGCAACTCTGGATTACTATCTCAAGTTTTTATTAACCTGATGAATAACTCAGTCGATGCCATTAAAAATCAAGACAGCAAACGCTGGATTAAGCTCGAAGCCGTAGCTACTGATGGAGTCATAAAACTTTCATTTAGCGATTCAGGCCATGGAATACCGGCGGTCATCAAAGACAAGATAATGCTTCCCTTTTTCACAACTAAAGAAGCAGGCAAAGGTACGGGAATAGGCTTAAGCTTGTGTCGCACAATTGTTGAAAATCACCAAGGGCGATTCTTTGTAGACGAGTCCGCTTCGAACACATGTTTCCGCATCGATCTTCCTATTGAACAAATCAAAAAAACGAAAGCAGTTTCGTCTGCATAGCAATCTATTATTTTATAAATGTGAACGTTTGAACAGCCGAATTATTAGCCACAAGATCCGTAGCTTTTATTTGTACGGAAAAACTACCAGAGGGTAATAAAGTCAAATCAATCACTTTTTCCCACACACCTCCCGTACAGGATGATGTTGTTGCTGCAACACTATTTATGACCATTGTAATAACAGAATCCTCATTACATGTACCAGTCATTGATAACTGATTTGGATTTACAAGGGTTGAATTATCTGCCGGTGAGACCAATTGAAACGTCGGAACGGTGGCATCATGTTCTATATTGGCAAAATGACAATCTGAAACGTGACTACCACTGCGTAATTTTAAATAGAAAAAGTTCACTTCATTCGGTTTTTGCAGTGTCCACTGCTTAAAGACTTTATAGGGCTCCCAGGTACCGCCAATATTACATGCGCTTTCTTGAGTGATATACATTTCATCTGCGCCAACCGCCGACAACTGCAATGCGACTAAAAGTTCCGATGTGATACTGGCGCCGTTATTAACTTTAAACGAAACTTGAAAACCGTCATCGTTATGCGAACCACTATTGGCTGAGTTTACATCTTTTGTGGCATTTGGCCCATCACAAGCAGAGAGACAAAAACAAACGAGTATGGCGGCCATAGGACGGTATTGAAACATACCTTACCTATTCGGGGTTTTTGTGAGCCAACTTGAATTTTCTATGATGCCAATTTGAGACGAGAATAACGTAGTGAAAAGAGATCCTTAAAATAAAAAAGGAGGCTTAACGCCTCCTTAGTGTTAACTCGATAGTCTTAGGGGCGACTATTTAGTCATTTTTTCTGACATTTGAGAGTAATTTTTTCTGATTTCGTCAGCAATGTGAGCGCCAGATTTCAAATACTCTTGAGATAAACGAGAAGCTTCGTTTACTTGAGTGTAAACGTGGTCTGTGTACGTTTGACCCCACTTCATCATTTGATCAAGTAATGTTTGAGTTGTTTTAACTTGGTATCCATAAATTTCTTTCCAAACATCTTGTGCTTGTCCAGCGTAATTTAATAATGGATTTTCTGCAGTGAATTCTTTGTGAGCGGCCATTGATTCCTCCTTGGCTATGTTAATAGTTTTGACTTCTTTATGTGGTCTTCTCTCTAAGGTCGTATCTTTCGTTGTCATACTTGCCTCGCTTTTTTCAAGTATGCGACCATTTTAAAAATAACGTCAAAACATTTTTTGCTGCAAACGCAGCATAATGTATAGAGTGAAAATTCTAATGAGTTTTTACTTTAGAAACCATTTCTTAAATATATCTTTTGTTGATCCATTCAATAAGGGATTGAGCTCAAAAATCATCCGAATAGATTTATCAAAATACGGCGCCCAAAATTTTCTAAGCCAGGCATTGTTCATGCGAACCATGATCTCTAATACTTCCTGAGGGATCAGATCCGCCTTGCCCTGCTGTAATAAAATCTGCAGCAGAATATCACACGTAATATCCTTATCAGTCGTCATTTCTACGACTTTTATCTTTTTACCGTCGGTGATGTAACTCGAGATATCTTCCAGGTTGATATAGCTTTTATGATTCACACTATACAGGCGACGATTCTCGTATTTTCTAATTAGAACATCTGCTCCAATTTCTAACTCATCTATATTCACGTTTTCTTTTTTAGAATTTTCTTTAGTATTTGCTTTAGTTTTTTTCATATTTATTTCTTACATTAACTCGCGCCAACAATTTATTTTAATGCTCTAAAAGATTGCAACTATCTTTTGGTCCATGCTTAACTGATTACATCTTATTAAGTGAGGTGGCTATGTTTAAATGGATTGATCAGCTTCAAATCGCTAAACTTCAACAGGCAAAAACAGAATTGTCTAATTTGCTTTCTTCTAAAACAACCAAAGAATTCGAAATTAAAATGGAATCCATTTTAGAAAGACTAAGTACGAATCCGCAGCTTCTAAATGCACTGTCGATTGTTCTTAACACTCAGTCTCAACTTAAATCTTTGGTTAACTTTAGTTTTGAAAAACTTTGGAAAAATGTGCAACTACCAAACAAAAAAGACCAAGAACGCACTTTGTATATGCTGCATGAATTGCAATTCAAAATTCATCAAATGGAAAAAGAAGTTTCTAAATTGAAACGTCCTTATGGTGACATTTCAAATATCAATCAAAAATCTACTGAGCATCGCCCCATCACTGTTCTTGATAAACGTAAAACCGATCAGCCGGTTTCAAAGATGGTTTAACTCATGAGTTGGTTTAACTTAATTCCTGACGGTCTGAACTTAAAAGAAAAAATCCCTCCGTTTCTAAAAGACAAACTGCCGATAGCACCAACACCATACGATGTGGTCGCGCAGATCAGCGGCATGAAGTTGCTGCGTTTTAAAAAACCGGCGACAACGGTCTCTGCATCTTTAAGAACCCCACTCTTTATCATCCCATCTATGATTAATCGTTATTATGTTTTGGATTTACTTCCTGGCAAAAGTTTTATCGAATATCAACTTTCTCAAGGTGTTGATATCTATCTGTTGGATTGGGGCATGCCCTACGATGAAGACAACTGGATGACGCTGGAGCAATTGATTACTCATCGTTTAGACTATTTTGTTGATTTAGTTACAGCCGACGCAAAGACAGACAAAGTTAACATTTTAGGACATTGCTTAGGTGGAACTCTGGCCACTATGTACACTTTATTGTTCGGCGATCGCGTAAATGGATTAATGCTATTGACGGCCCCCATTGATTTTGACCACGGTGGAAAGCTAGGCTTGTGGGTAAAACAGAATCAGTTCCGACCAGAAAGCGTTACAAAAGCCTATGGCAGCATGCCATGGTGGGTTCTGCAAACTTCATTTCAAATGCTAAAGCCAATGCTTCCTTGGCATAAACTGGAAAAGCTAATTAAAGAGATGAACAATCCTGAGTTCATGAAAAACTTCTGGGCTCTTGAAGTATGGAGCCAAGACAACGTCTCATTTCCAGGGCGTTGTTTTTTATCATTAATTGAAGAGTTGTATAAAAAGAATGCGCTCCTTAAAGGGGAAATGCATCTTCATGGTCAGACTCTATCTTTAAAACAACTCCAAAGTCCTGTTTTAAACATTGCGGCCTCTGATGATCACATAGTTCTTTTCAATTCTACGATGCAAAACTATCATCTAGATAAAGACGTTGATTTTGAATCCATCACTTCTCAGGGTGGCCATATTGGATCGATTCTAGGATCCCGTGCCCAAAAGAATGTGTGGCCACAAATTACAAATTGGCTAACTCGAATCGATACGCCAAAGCATTAACCGAAGGTAGATGTTATTCAGAAAATGGTAAAAAAGTCTTTTTTCACGACCAGCCAAAATCGAGTTGTTTATTACGAACTCGACTATAGAGAAAATACCGAAGTTGTTGTTTTTCTGAACGGGCTCTCTGACTCTATTGAGTCTTGGAATCCCGTTAAAGCCTACTTTAAAGGTAATCAGTCCACCCTGTTTATTGACTTGATCGGACAGGGCAAATCAATGGTGGAAGAAATCAACAAAAGGGAAAGCCATAACTTAGATTTCAAAATTTCTGTTGAAGAACAAGCTCTGGCGATTAAAGAAGTTTGGGATTCACTTAAGATAAACTCCAAATTTCATCTATTAGGATTCTCGTACGGCGGCGGGGTTGCTATCCGCGCAGCTACATTGTTTCCGGAACTAATAGACAAGCTTATTTTGTTTTTGCCCTATATAATTCGCTTAGATTTAGCTTTCCCAATTCAGCGCATGTGGGCAGGACAAATGGGGTTTTTAAAAAACCTATCTCTTTTCAAACCGCAAATGAATGCACTTGGCGATAGTTACCAGAAAATTATTCGTGACTACATGAATTTTCGCTTCTCTAAACATATTCCGGACAACGATGTTCGCCGGGTGTCTATGGACCTTACTGAAGGCATCATGCCATTTAATGCCTTTGATTATTTTGATTTACTTCCAGAGCAGTCAGTTCATTTAATTACAGTTGAGCACGACACCCTAGTTCCTAAATCTTTGTATTATGAAATTTGGTCACGACTGCCAGAATCTAAAAAATGCAGCTGGTTGAACATTAAAGATGGCGAACACCTGATATTTGAGCAAGCCCCTCTGTACTGCGCGCAATGGATCGAGAAGGTTTTGAATTTTAAAGATCACACATCACCACGCACATTCGAAGGCAACAGTTACCGCATGGAAACTCGCGAAAAGCCTGAAAATGCGCCCTATCCGCCGTTTTCACCCCATTCGAAAATTTCTTAAATCGATACCGTTATTCTGGGCATAAATATATTTTATGCGTTTTAAAGCCATCTTGACGAAAATAATCTTTGTTTTTTGATCACGTAGGTCTATCCTATTTATACAGGCCTAAGGCCAAACGTTTAACAGGGGTTGGACAATTAAAGGAAACGATAAGTTAGATGCATTCCAGAAGTCGCGAATATTCAATAACGAAAAAACGATTGTTATCGGTGTCGGTCTAAAATCTGACTCCCTATTGGAAGTGAAAGAAAACTTATTCGAGCTGGAAGAGCTCGTTGGGGCCGCTGGGGGCGCCGTTGTAGCCTCGATCACTCAAATCCTGCCCTCTTGGAATCCTGCTACCCTCATCGGAACTGGAAAGGTTCAAGAAGTTCGCGAACTAGCCATTGAATTTCAAGCTCAACTGGTAGTTGTCGATCATATTTTATCGGGCGTCCAAACGAGAAACTTAGAACAAGCCATCGGTGTTAAAGTTTTAGATCGAAATCAAATTATTTTAGATATTTTCTCTCAACGCGCACAAACCTTTGAGGGAAAACTTCAAGTGGAACTGGCGATGCTGCTGGATCAAATGCCTCGTATGGTCGATGCCTGGATGGGATCGCTGTCTCGTCAAGGTGGCGGTATTGGGACACGTGGTCCCGGCGAGTCGGCGCTAGAAAACGATCGCCGTCGAATTCGCGAGCGCGTTTCTATCATTAAAAAGAAACTAGATTCCGTCGGCAAAAACCGATCTCAACATAGATCAGCTCGTCGTCGTCACGAAATCCCAAGCTTTGCATTGATTGGTTATACGAACTCAGGAAAAAGCTCGATCTTAAATCGCTTAACCGGCTCTCAAGTTTTAGCTAAGAATCAAGTGTTCGCAACATTGGACCCCACAACTCGAAAAGTATTCTTGCAGGATGGCCCGCCGGCAGTAGTTACAGACACGGTGGGATTTATCCGCAAATTGCCAGTGCAACTAATCGAAGCCTTCAAAGCCACTTTGGAAGAATCGGGCGAAGCCGATGTGTTACTTCACGTGGTGGACCTATCGTCACCCAATATGGAACGACAAATCGAAGTCGTAGAGGGTTTAATCGAAGAATTCAAATGGCAGGATAAAAAAATCATACATGTCTTTAACAAATACGACGTTGCTAGTCCCGACAGAAAATTCAAAGTAAAACATTATCCCCGCGTTTTCGTCAGTGCCCTAACCGGCCAAGGAATGGATCAATTAAAACAATTGATGGCGGATTCTGTGCTGGAAATGCAAAAAAGTGTTCAGCTGTTTTTCCCTAAGCAAGCGGAGTATAAAATCTTTGATCTCGATCGCGACACCCGCATTGCGCGCAAAGAAGCGGCAACCGAGGGAACGGTTTGCTATGCGTCGCTGACTTCTCAGCAGATTAATAAATGGAAAGAGTATATCGTTAAGTAAACTGAAATTTGATTGTTGCCTATTTTTCTTAAGCGCTCGTTTAGAAAAATAAAGCATTGTACTGGTCTAAAAATTGAAACAATTCAAAGCTGAGTGAAAAAGTGGGAAAAATGAAATGGTTCTGGCGCCTTCTGGCAAGCGGGCGTTCGATTTAGGTAATTAAGATTATGGTTTAGTTTCACAATTTAATTGAATAGCCAAAGGCTTTGCAATTGCAATTAAATTCAATAGTGAGGCTAAGTCATGATTAAAATAAAGATTACTTCAGTTACACTGTCAATTTTTTTGACACTAGTATTATCAATTTTGTCCCAAGCTCATGGGAATTCAGAATGTTATAAGTTTTATAATGGATTTATTCTTACTAAATTTAACTTTAATAATTACGGACTATCCCATGCTGGTAAAATTAACGTTGAAGCGGGATACTATTCTCCTTCCCGTCGCTCTGTTTTAACTATTTCCACTGATCGTCGTGGTATTGAATTATTAAGTTTAACTTCAGATGAGGCTCAATATCGCGAACTTCGAAGTACTTATAGAATTCAACGTCATCCCGACCTTTCTTCAAGAGATGATTATGGATCGCGACAAAGTACTGAGACCATTAACAAATACTTTATTTTTCAAAGATCAATCGCTGGAAAACTTAGAGATTTTGTTGGAGTTGAATGGTCTGATCGACAAGTTCAGTTTTTTGAATTGAGAACATTTAAAAACTCCTATGGATTTCCTATAGAGTCGGCAACTCCGGTGTATTCTGAAATGATTCCTAGCTTGCTTCAGTTTCAAAAATCGAGTGATTTGGCAAACTATTTTAAAGACGTGGTAGAGCTTGGTTTAAAATTGAATTTAAAATCCACGATTGCCGACCCGAACTCTGAACGCTTTCTGATACAGGCCCCTTCAAATTCATTGTTTGCTAAAAAATCCGATTTAGATGTTGAAGTAGATACGACTGGTACTGTAACATTTTTTCATGCAGAAGCAGATTTACGAGAGCAAAGACGAATTGTAAGATCGGAACAACTTCCCCCTATAGATCCAATGAAAATAAAAATTAATAGACCTGAAAAAGGTTCCTACATGGCCATTCACTGGGGCAGTTCTGAATTGTATATCGTCAATGCTAATTACAGTGAAACTACTGATAGGATTCACACAGAAGTGTCCATGTTTCACAAAGAAAATGAAGTCAGTTATGAAGCTAAGTTTCAAAATGACACTAAGATTATTGATACAAACTTGCAAATTATAAAAAATGTCTTTGGTCGCGAGCTTCATTACATCGCATCGCTTTGGAGTGATGGATCGTTCATCGTCTATAGCTTCGACAAAAATCCTGGATTTCCACCTACAATCAAGCCAGTTCATAAGGAGCAGTTAACACCAGAGGGCGCTGCTGAATTAATAAAAGAGAAAGGCAGTTCGACGGTAGTTAAAGATTTGTTCAATACATACTTTCGGGAAACTGCACTAATCATCAATCCTACGTCAGGCAATGGTAGAAACTAAATCGCATGACGGCAAATAGTTATACTCGAACCGACAAGACTCAATCTGAAAAACCGAGCCTTGCTGAGCAACGATGTGATTTTGGACGTATTTATTTTACTCGACTATCCAGAAGTCAGATTCAAGACTGGTTACCAAGCTCAAACACTCTTTTGAGTCGGCAAATGCAGTCGCCTTCATCAATATTTTGTCCGAGCTTTTCAAAATTAATTTGATTTGTTGGTAGATAGAAACGTTTTCTATCTTTTCTTATAAGGTTATCCTTTAATAAAGACTTAAGGATTTCTGCTTCTCAGTCTCTCGATTTGCTACTTGATAAACTTCTCGTCAGTATGACCTCTTAGATTGCTCTCTTCCAAGACTACAAGATCGGAGTACTGGCCTAAAAGGTTCTAGAAATTGGAATAATTCAAAGCCCTGCATCAGAACGCAGGGTTTCTTGATTTTTAAATGACTTTTAAACAAGGGGTTTTATTCGGTCATTGCTTTCCATAGCTGATGGCTTCTTCAATGAAATGAAAAAGATCTGGGTCTTTTTCAACTAGATCCCTTTTCTCATGTTTATAATATTGCCATGATTTATCTTTTTTTGTTTCAGATAAATAGGCTTCAATGCCGACAGCGAAATACTCTTGTTCATTGACTGCGGCATAATCATCTAAAAATAAATTTAACTTTTTTGCATTCAAATAAAGGTCTTCAATTTTATAGGCCTGACTTTTTGAAAATCCGCTTTGGTGTATGAGATGCCCGAGCTCATGATAAAATTTATTCATTTCTCCATGAATAGAATCTCTGACGGCCTTCTTCTTTATGACGATAAGGCGATGCGAACCTTCTCCCTCAAGGTCATCCATTAATCTATTCCCCGAGGAATCATCCCCGTACCCAAAAAATACGTCTTTAACTTTCTTGCCCTTTAAGTGAGCCAATTGCAGTATGTCTGTCAGCTTCTGATTATCAAGCAAGATAACCACAACAATACCCTTATGCATAAATATCGGCAGTTTCTTTTTCGGTAGGTAGTGCGCGAAGAACTCTTCTCTGCTATCGAAGTCTTTAAAGTAATTATAAAAATTGCTAATTCCGTAATAAATGGTATGTTTTTGATTTGGACTTAAGGTTTCAAAATTTATAATGTTTTGCTGACACCAATCAATAACCTCGTTCGAAAAGCCGACAGTGTCCAATTCGGAAATTGCAGTCCTTTCTCGGGGTTGATTGGCGGGCCCGAGAGTCATGCCCTTGAGAGCCTTCGTCGAACAGCCACTGCCTCCCATCAAAAGCAAGAGCAACAATATAAATACATTCCCACGTTTCAATGATCGATCTCCTTTTGAAATATTAGAGGAGATCTCTAAAAAATGCAATCTGTGCTTCAAATCCAAATCTTAATCGGGCTATTATTGATTTGAGGAAGTGAACCTTTTAATCGCCCTGGTGTCGATGACAAAACCATAGTACTTTCATAGACAAAAACTATTTTTCTCCAGTCCACATCCTGTAAAAACATAGCTGATCTGATTCTCAATGGCTAGAAAAGACAAACCAATTACATGTTACGGATTCCCACTTGGTCCTGATAAACTTTGTTATTGTGGGCAGCGCACAGAACGCGCAGATTTTCTAGCTCATTAGAGCCATCGGCCCATAAGGGTTTGATATGATCGATCGTCAGATTCCAGCTCGAGCCGCATTTTTGATGAGTGATTTTACTATGGTATTGACAGCATTTGTCGCGATTAAGAACTTGGCGCTGTATACTCAGTGGAATGTGAGCTCGGGTCTTTCTCGCTGACATCGGTTTATAATTTTGATCATTATTTCCATCTAGAACTGATGCTGTGGTTTCTACCTTTTTAGCTTTTGATGGCTTCAGGGTTTTGATACTCGTTTTATCTTTTTTCTGAATCACTTGCTCAGACATGTATTCAAAAATATGGTCCCAACTTCCATCTGGAATTGAATGAGAGAGTAAGTCTCTGGCTTTTGTCAATTTCTCCCATTGAGTTTTACTAAACGTAATCTCTAAACGAATGGATTCATCTTTTTGATGTTTAGTTTTTGCAAGCTCCTTGATAGGAATATTTAAAGCACGACTAACAAGAATTTCAGATTGAGCCACTGTTTTCTCACAAAGGTCGACTACCATTTGTTCCTTAATTTCTTTACTTACTTTAGAGCCTTTGGGTACCTGCCTTATTGCCTGGGCCATCACGGAAATCTGCGTTAAGTTAATATCACCTGACTCGATATGATGGATCACTTCGGGAACATCTCTAGATAACCTAGCCGCATCGATACGCCTTTGAGCGCTGCCATTGGCATAACCCATACGCTCAGTGAGATAGTCAAAAAGACTAGAATAACCAAAATCCAAATGCATTTTCCGAGCGTCCACTTCGCGTATATGAATAATAATTTCTGTCAGCAATTCTCTTTCACCGGAAATCAGCTCCTTTAGTTTTTCATCAAGGGCATTACTGGAAAGAGCTGTTATGAATGATTTTTTAGACATGGATTACCTCTTAGAGAAAGGTATAACATGGAATTTAAAATAGCGATTTTCAGGTTTTCACAAAAGAACATCAAATCTAGATTTGCTTTCAAGTTCGTATTTAAAATACTTAAAAGCCCTACAACAACGACATTTAGCCAATAGAACCCCTGGGGCACAATGAACTATTTTAAATTAGGCACAGGTCTTTTTTAACCCTCAAATACAGCGTCAAATATTTTTTTTAATAACGCAAAACGTTTTTCTAGCGTTGTCGCCGACCCGTTCGGTACTTACCACATCACCTCCGATAAAACGAATTGCAGGTATATCTTCCTGGCTTTAGCGGATCGTAGTTCTTATCAAGAAACCGTTTTCTTTCTTTGTCATCTTTAATTTGGACGGCATCTGCCAGGACCGGCCACTTCCATCTAATATGAGAGAGAGCTCTTAAACGAGCCATCATATCGTAAGAGCCTCTCTCTATCGCAATTCTCATGAGGTCAGGCATACTTTTTTCGACATCGGGAAATGTTTCTTTTAACAATTCTTTAAGCGCCTCGGGGTCTGCGCGCTCAACTACAAGTTTAAGAATTTCGGGAAATTCATTTGGGTCTAAATGTTCGAAGATTATGCGCGCTATCCCGTAGAAGCTCTGAGTTTTCGACAATGCTAGATCCACAATATCTGCCATTTCAGCCACACGTTTCCCCTCAATGATGTCCTTAAGAACGTAAAAAGATAAATTGTCCGTTTGTTCTTTTTCAAACCACATCTTTTGCAAATTTTTTTTCATTCCCTTGGCCGGTCCGTCATACAAATGAATCCTCAATAGCTTGTTAATTTCACTATCGACGTCGGCATCAATCAAATTAGCAATCATTTGCCAATTTTCTGTTTTAAACAAAAATGGGATTTTACTCGAAGGATCCTCTAGAACCGGCGCCCATTCAGGAAACTGCTTGATTAGATCATTCTTTTTTGATTTCTGCGGGCCCGCAATGACTTTAAGTCCAAGATCCTGCAAGTTCAGTTTAATCGGCAAAAGAGTATTTTTCTGAGCATCAATAATGTCCCGTACCTGAGACTCAGTCAGCAAAGCTAGCGTTTTATCCTGACCATTTAAGTCACGCATTATTTGTTCACTAGATTCGGCTGACCCATCCTGTAAAGCTCGCTGAAGTCGGCGAGTACGTTTGCGCTCAAATTCAAATGTTCTTTTTAATTGAGGCAACGCCCAGGAAGCAACTAAGTCTCTCATAATGGCTACGCTCTTGTCCCTATTTACCTCGCCATCAATAGCTTCCCCAATTAAACTTATCGGATGAATGACTCCGTCGACTTCATAATAAGTGGACGAACGATCTGTAAATCGAGACATGTGTTCATAGCTAACAATCGAGCCATGCATGTCTTGTGGCTTGATCGTGTTTACGATCGGATTTAGGTGAAACAGAAATGTTCGAGATGAGGGATGTGCCGGATTAGAACTTACCAAAAGATGGGTGATTAGTTTTTCCCTAAGCGCGTCCGGAAATACTTCCGCAACTACACGTGGGATAGTTCCCGCAAAACCCGTATCTACAAAAAGTATCTTTTGACCTTTTAGTAGATTTTCTTCAGAAATTCCATTTTGCTTTAAATAGGGAGCAATCAGGGGATCCCGCATATTCCCACGAGAAACGTTTAACAAATGAAAGCGATTAGCGTCCGGCGTTCCTTGAGTTACCAATCTAGCAACATCATAAAGGTACTCCGAATCACGAGCTAAAAAATATATTTTTGTATTTGCAGGATAGGTCTCTAATAGAAACGCTATAAACGAAAAATGAGCATGTTTCAATTGCTGCCAATCCAATCCGGTATATTGCAATCGCTTTGCCTTCATTGACAGAATGTCAGGGCGATCCAGGTAAGACTCCCATCCAGAAGGTAACCCCTGAGTTACGGCAACAGACTGTAACGTCAAGAAAATAGCCACGACAAAAATCGCTAAAGATGTGTGAAAACGTTTTACAAAGGACGACGCCTGACTCATTGCTAATCTCATACGAACTCCTTTTGCTTTACAGATGTATAACCTTTATACGGTTCGAAATTTAGAATCGTCGTATTAGGATTATGATCTTCATTCCGAGCTTTCCACAGACTTACCTGAAATACAGATTTTGACACTGCAACTCCAAAACCAAAAAAAATGAAGTTTTAGCCATAGAATGAAGGCATTCCTAAAAGTCATTTGCTTCGAAAAATTGATCAGGTACTAGATTTGGCCTTTTTAAGAGAGTTGACTTCGTCATTATATTCGAGCGAACAAAAATATTTACCGTCTGATTGCCTTTAAACACATCTAACCATAAGTTTGTTTTGAGAATCTGCCACCTTATTCTAATACGGTAAGAATATCGTCAATTAAAACCACACCTTTGCATTGAAACTACATTTTTCCCATAACTATCAGCTTGTTTTATATGTTAAATAGCTTGGCAGCTTCAAATGCCCTAAATGGAAATCTTATACGGTCAATCTTTGATTTGAGGTCATGAGCCTTCTATATTGGGAGCGGAGCTTTGGTATTGACAGCATTTGTCGCGATTAAGAACTTGGCGCTTAAAACTCAACGGAATGTGGGCTCGGGTCTTTCTCGCTGACATCACGACAAACAAGAATTTCAGATTGAGCCACTGTTTTTTCCCAAAGGTCGGCCACCACTTGTTCTTTAATTTCTTTAATTTCTTTACTTACTTTAGAGCCTTTGTGCACCTGTCTTATTACCTGGGTCATCACGGAAATCGGCGATAAGTTAATTTCACCTGACTCGATTAAATCTTCCGAGCGTCCACTTCGCGTATATGAACAATAACTTCGAGTTGCGTTTCGCCTTGAACCAGCGAAGAATTGCCACCTATGCCAAACGTCCTACCGTCTACTTCAACGCGCTCATAAGCTTGTCGTAAATCCCATCAAACCCGCCATTACTCATGATGACGATTAAGTCCCCTGCTTTTGATTCCTGATGAACCTGTTTCACGATAGATTCGACATTGTTGTGCGCGACGGCCCAAGGCTGAGATTTAGTTTTATTAAGATCTTGGATTAACTCATCCACCGAGAAACGATCGTCTTCTGCGATTTTCGATGTATCGAAAGCCTGCATTAAATGAACCTTCTCTGCGGATTGAAAAGCCGCTGCGTAGTCTTTTTGGAAAATTTTGCGACGGCTGGTAGCTGATCTTGGTTCAAAGATCGCGATTAGTTTTTTGGTAGGGTATTTCTTTTTAATACCCTTCAGAGTCTCCACTACTGCTGTTGGATGATGAGCAAAGTCTTCGATGACTAAGCGACCACCAGGTTCCCCTAGAATTTCTTGACGGCGTTTAACGCCTTGGAATCCATCGAGCGCTTTCTGGATCACACCAGACTCAACACCCAGAAGATGCGCTTGCAGCGCTACGGCCGTTGCATTTAATACGTTGTAATCACCGGGCTGATGCAAATGGTATGGCCCAAGAGTCTGACCTTTGAAGAAAACTTTAAATTCAGTTTCTTTTTCTGTCACTGACGTTACTTCACAGCGCGCATGACGATCGTTATCTACTTTTTCAAAACCATAGCTATAGATATTTTTCGTGTTTGTATCATCTAGCAAATCTTTGATGTTTTGCTCTTTCTCGTGAAAAATCAGAGAGCCGTTTACTGGGATCAATTTTAGTAACTTTCTAAACGCCGCTTTTACAGCGTCTAGATCTTTATAAATATCAGCATGATCAAATTCAACACTGGTTAGGATTACATACTTTGGACGATAGTGAACAAACTTCGGAACTTTATCAAAAAAAGCCGTGTCGTATTCGTCACCTTCGATTACGAAAAATGGAGAATCTTTTTCAGGATTGCGGAAACTATTATTGAAGTTTTTAGGAATACCGCCAATTAAAAAGCCTGGTTTTTTGCCTGCAGATTCCAGTACCCACGACATCATTGACGTCGTTGTTGTTTTCCCATGCGTTCCTGAAATACAGATCGTTTCATGGTTTTTTAAAATCAGCTCTCCTAATGCCTTAGGCAGCGATGAATAAGGAATCCCCAATTTCATCAACTCAACCGCTTCTGGATTGTTTGCAGAAATTACATTTCCCACAACCACAAAATCTGGTTTTGGATTTAAGTTTTGAGCCTGATACGGTGTTTTGATTTTTATCCCCAAACTCTCGAGCTGAGTCGACATTGGAGGATACGGATTTGAATCTGATCCTGAAACTTGAAAACCTTTTGCTTTCAAAATGCCAGCCAGCGAAGCCATGGCCGTTCCACATATTCCCATTAAATAAACATGACTGCCACTCTTTAGTTCCATAAAGCACCTAAATCCATCTGCTCCCCTATACTAAATTAACCTAATGATGATTTTCTTAAGCCTTCAACAATCCAGTTATGGATTTGCGGCCGTAAATTGGCGAAACGATTTGTTTCACGTCCGTATACAAGGCGATTACTTAAAATAGCCACAGATAAATCTGATTTTGGATCATACCAAACTGACGTTCCCGTAAAACCCGTGTGACCAATTGAGTTCAAAGAAAAATAACCACCACAGCTAGCTGAACCTGGTGTAGGCAACATATACCCCAGCGCCCAATCGCCTTTGCCTTCTGGTCGTGATCTTTTGGTAAAGAACTGCGTTGTTTTTTGTTTAATAAAATAACGAGCGATTCCCATCAACTGAGATCGCAAATGCAAAGAATACCAACCTAAATCATCAATGCTGCCGAACAAACCGGCGTGCGTAGAAACACCGCCCAAAGCCCAAGTGTTTTCATCATGAACTTCACCCTGCAATAATTTTTTACGCCATGGACATTCTTCCGTCGGAGCAAAAAGACTGGCGCGAATCGTTGTTTGATTTCGAGGATGGAACTCAAGAGTTGTGCCTGGGTAATATTGATCTTTAATTTTATTCCAAAGACTCACAAGATCCATTTTATAAAATTCTTCCAAAATAAAACCTAGAACTAGAAACCCTACATCGCTATACACACTGGCTTCCGATGGCACTAGCGGAGTCTCCACAATCATTTTGCGCAAATCTTCACGACGCTTTTGCCAAGTATCTGATAAATTAAGTTCTTTGTAGAACGGTTTCCACCAAACTAAACCCGACGAGTGGTTTAATAATTCAGTGATTTTCGTATCTTTATGAGGCCACCAGCTTAGAAATTGACTGACGGTCGAGTCCACTTTCCATTTACTTTCTTCAAACGCATGCATCATGGTTTGAACAGTAAAAATAATTTTCGTCAAACTGGCTAAATCGTAATAGGCATATGTGGAACCAACACCGACATCACACACGAGTCGACCATTTTGATAGGCACGCACCAACACACCCGGCGTTACGTCTTTGATATTGTCTTCAATGTTTTTAATTAATGTTTTTTCTAATACTGAGTATTTCATATTATCTGCTATCTTTTATTTTCGATGATTAAATCGAAGCGGTCATTAATTATTTTTATTTCAGCCGGCGTCCCAAAACTCAACGGCCACTGGGCTTTCTCGTGACCACTGGGAACTCCACTATAGACTGGGACATCTAGATTCTTGGCCCATTCGCGAACAACCCAAGGCCAAAGTTTTTTGCCATTAGGTTCGCTGCACGCTGTGAACTGACCAAACACAACTCCCTGACAACCTCTAAGGACCCCGGAAAGACTGAGTTGAGTTAGACAACGATCGATCTTGTAGGCACGCTCACCGATCTCTTCGATAAATAGAAAGCGATTTTTAAAACTGGTTTGAAATGGCGTTCCTAAATGACTCGTCAAGGTAACCAAATTTCCACCGGTCATTTTCGATTTAACAGATTTAACTTGCTTCGCTAACTCGTTCACTGGCTTGATGTTTTTATAGATACTGCGATCGCTTTCATTTTTCACAATCGACTTCAGTTCTTTGAGCACCTGCTTAGGAAGCTGTTCTGATATCCAGCGATCTAAATTAGATCCATGGACCGACGTCCAGCCCCAAAATTCATTCACAAACAAATGCAACGAGCTAATGTCACTAAGCCCTACTATCGTTTTTTGTTTCTTGGGCTTAACCATCATTTTTAAGTATTTCAACAGCGGAAGCGATCCATAGCCACCACGTAGGCACCAGATAATATCATTGGAATCATCATGAAGGGCATTCACCAAAAACTCGGCTCGCTTCATCTCGTCATTTGAAAATAGCGGGTTTTTTTGAATGAGACGCGCGGGAAAGTTAAAGTTAAATCCATCATGCTTACTGGCAAAGTCTTTGAATTTCTTCTGAACTTCTAGCGAAGGAGAAAATCCAGGGGCCACAACAGCGATATTGATTCCATTTTTAGCTCGAGTTGACATACCCACTCATTATGAATAGTTTTTAAGTAAAAAGGAACAATAATGTCCTTTTGCAACAGATAAAAAAGCCAGACGACATGAACAGCATAGAATACCAAAGATACACCCTTCAACACCTTCTCGACCGCCTTGGCCCATCGACGTGGGCGAATACTGTGCTGGCGGCTCTTGTTTTTGCTATAACATTAATCACGTCGTCACTCACAGTTACCCACATGGTAATTTATGTATTGTTTGCTGCGATATTCACACTTCGAGCTATTTTCTACAAAAGAACTCACAACCGTTCAATTCAAGCGTTTTCTAACGATCAACTAAAGCAGGACCTTGGCTACTTTACAGTTTTGATTGGGTCGACAGGAGTCTGTTGGGCGATCATCATCGGCCTTCCTGCTTTTTTTAAAATAGACAGTAACTTTTGGAATCAGTTTGTTTATTTCTTAGCGACTGGACTAATCGCTTCGGCGCTATTTAATATCGGAATATCAAAACGTGATTTTCTGTTTTTCTGCGCTCCCATATTGATTTCACTTTCGTTGTCGAGTGTCGTGACTCAAACTTCTCTATCCGGACAAATCATTTTTGTTTTGGTCGGCATCTTGTTTTTCTTTTTTATCACTGTGCTTCAAAACAAAACGGCGTTGTTTTATTCTGAAATCTACAGTCAACAACAAGACCTGATCCAAATTCTAGAGGGTTTTCCCGGCGCCATCTCGCTTGTGCAAAACGGCCGCTACTTGTATATGAATCAAAAACTATTGGCATTGATGGGCGAAGGCATTCGTTTGAAAAAAGATGATGCGCTAGGCACGCATAATATTAATCAGGCACTCGTTGATAAAATCAATCTCTTTGAAACTTCAGACCGTTCTGACGAAGAGTTTGAAACTGACTTGATGACATCTAGTGGCCAGAAAACATTCTGGATTGCCCTTAAAAAACTCCAAGAAAATAAAGTTATGATTCTTAGCTTAGATATTGACGAAAAGCGCAGCAACGAGCGCAAGATTGCCGAACAGAACATAAAATTAATTGAATCATCAAAAATGGCGTCTTTGGGTGAAATGTCGTCTGGCATCGCCCATGAAATCAACAATCCCCTAACAATCATTCAGGGTTCAACTCGACAGCTCAGTCGCTTGGGATCCACCCTAAATGAGAATGCTCGCGCCGACGTTGATCGTTTAACAATGAAGATTGATCTGATGACTTTGAGAATTACGAAAATTATCAAAGGCCTACGATCATTTGCTCGAGAAGGTTCTAGTGATCCTTTTGACCATGTTTCGGCAAAGCAAATCATAGATGAAACTTTATTTATCTGCGAGAGTCGTTTTAAAAACTCAAATATCGACATCAGGAAAAACTACAGTTTGGATGTATTTGTTTTATGTCGGGCGGTACAAATTTCACAAGTGATCTTAAACATCTTGAACAATGCATATGATGCCATTGTTGAAAAGCGCATTCAAAACAAAGACAAAGACAGCCAGGTCGCAGATTTTATTGAAATCGATACGGTAGTTATCAACCAACAATTTATGATCGTAATCACCGATTCAGGAAAAGGAATCGACAAGGATTCGCAAGATAAAATCCTAAACCCATTCTTCACTACCAAGTCAGTAGGTAAAGGAACTGGTCTAGGATTAAGCATTTCCAAATCGATTATGGAAGAACATCAAGGCACACTCAAGTTCAACTTCAATGCACCTCACACGCAAGTTAATTTAGTGTTTAACAAGTATACCAGTTAATTAATTTCAAGATGTCCATGCTTACCCAGCGCTGAATTTGCCTTCTGCCCAGTAAGTATAGCCTTGGCAAAACCTACTAATCTGACGATCGCTGAATCAGGTGATTGCCAGTAGTCTGCATTTTCAATTTTAACTTTAAACAGGCATAAACTAGGGTCATCAAGGCCTTCAGGAAACCATGCTTTATACATTGGGTTCCAAAGCTGTTTGGCCTTCTCTTCGTCTGTTGTAACCTCGGCCACACCCTGAGCCGACAGAAATGAGAAATCTTTTGGATTCGAGAAAGCTAAATTAACGTAGGGATTATTTTCGATTTGATTCACCAATTCAGAAGACCAACTAGCAAAAAACCACAGGTCGCCATCAAATTCCATTTGCTGCATCGTCATCGGACGACTCGCTAACGTATTGCCGCCAACTTCGCGTGTTGTTAACATTGCAAACTTGATATCTTTAATAATTTTCGCGAATTGAGCCACATCATCTTTTTCAGTTTCTCTCATCGTTTTCTCCTTGATAGAGTTGTCCATAATAACCTCAGTTGTTCACATTGACCGTGGCGAAATGGGTCTGTAGAGACCATTAGACAACCTAAACTGCCAGGCCCGTACTTGAACCGTCTAAACTGCAATCAATGAGCCGTCCGCTTAAGATTCCGTTAATGACCAAAGAAACATTTATGTTAGTATTTAGATCTAAACAGAACATAAGGAATACTTCAGCATGCCATCCCTTTTCTATCGGCTTTATATAGACATGAACGATGAGTCACCTGTGACTATCGATTTAATCTCTCATGAAGATTACAGTTTTACTCTAGGTGAAAAATTTGACGAAAATTTTCCTGTTCCAGTTAAATTCAAAGCAGACCCTAACACGGGAGAAAGAATTTATTGGCCCACTTTATTACTTCCAGAACCCGTGTTTGACTCTAGATTTCTACAAGTTTTGAAGGATTCTGAGGTGGAGCCGTTCCAAGAATTTGACGTTAAAATTACCGGGAAAACTATAAAAGGCGAAAAAGCCCCTGACACTTACAAGGCTATCAATATTTTAAATATTATTGATTGTTTCGATCGCGAACAAAGCCTCTATGAAGAAACGGAAGGCATGATATTTATGGATAAATTGGTGCTCGATACAAAAAAAATAAAACGAAACAAAATGTTTCGCGTAAAACATTTGGCGGAGTATATTATCGTCTCACAAGATGTTGCCAAAAACATCGATAAAAAAACATTTCCCGATGTTGTGCTCATACCAGTAATGCATTGCTAATTAGGACACCTGCCAAATGCAGAAATAAATGCCAAGCCTACCAGTTTACTCGATCGCAGTTGGGTATTTCTCGCCGAAACAAGCCGCACAGAATTTCTTATTATCCCCGTTTACCGATTTATACAATCCATCCATCGACAAATAAGCTAACGAATCTGCACCTACATAATCTTGAATTTCTTTAAGGCTACGGTACGATGCAATCAATTGATCTTTCTGGGGCGTATCTACCCCGTAGTAACATGGGCTTACTGTTGGCGGCGATGCAATTCTAAAATGTATCTCTTTGGCTCCAGCATTTCTGATCAAATTGATAATTTTCTTGCTCGTCGTTCCGCGTACCAAGGAATCATCGATAACAACGACGCGTTTACCGCGCAAAATTTCTGACTGAGGATTTAGTTTAATTTTTACACCAAAATCTCGGATACTCTGCGAAGGCTGAATGAAGGTTCTGCCGACATAATGATTTCTTATAATACCAAACTCGAACGGGATGCCGCTTTCCTGCGAATACCCAATGGCTGCTGGCGTTCCACTATCAGGCACGGGAATAACTAAATCCGCATCGACGTGTGATTCTTTAGCTAGAAGCTTGCCCAAGTTACGTCGCGATTCATACACGCTGATGCCGAATACTTTTGAATCCGGGCGAGCGAAATAAACATGCTCAAATACACACTGAGCTTTGGTTTCTTTCTTTGCGTAAAATGTAGATTGTAATCCATCATCGTCCATTGAAACGATTTCACCCGGCTCTACATCGCGAACATATGTTGCGCCGATCAAATCAAATGCGCACGTTTCACTGGCTACAACCCAGCTATCATCCAGTTTACCAATACAAAGCGGACGGAATCCCCACGGATCACGTAAGGCGATTAGTTTTTTCTGAGTCAGGAAAACCAAACTGAACGCGCCGTCTACTTTGGGCAGTGCCAGCTTTAAAGCGTCGATAATTGGAATGTCTTGGCTTTTCGATAATAAATGAAGAAATATTTCGGTGTCGCTGGTGCCTTGGAAAATAGCGCCGGTTGCGCGCAGCTGCGACTTTAAAGTCTTATGATTCACAACGTTTCCGTTGTGAGCTACTGCTACTGGACCACGAAGTAATTCCGCATGAAACGGTTGCGCATTGGCCAGAAGATTTTGCCCTGTTGTCGAGTAGCGCGTATGACCTATACTAGCACTGCCTTTCAAACGTTTAAGTTCGTCTTCTGAAAAGACATCGCCGACTAAGCCTAAACCCTTGTGAATCAGATGCTGTCCTTCACTGAGCGTAACAATCCCCGCCGATTCTTGTCCGCGGTGTTGCATGGCGTACAGGCTGAGGTAAGTCATTCGACTGGCTTCTGCATGATTCCATATACCAAAAACTGCGCACTCTTCGCGAAATCCGTCCAATGCCTCTTTCACGATTACCCCTTTCGACTGCTACCAAGCACGTGCGAAATTAAGTTCCATTTTTTTACTAACGCATCTAATTCTTTTTCAAACGGACCGCGGGTTTTGCTGTCCACCGCAAATACAAAGTCATACAAACGTTCTTCAAATAAAAAGCTAGTGCTATTGAACATATGATTCGCATCAACGTGCATCGAGCATTCATAACCCGCCGACTTCATTTTATCTAAAGTCATAGCTAAACCACCCTGCCCAACCACGCGACTGACCTGCGGTTTTGTTTTAGCCACAAACGCCGTCATAGCCCCTACGAAATCCGCCAAGTAATTCACTGATAGATCACCACTGAACGACATTTCTTTTTTCAAAACCTCGGCCGTTTTTGCGTAACTGACAACTCCAGGCATTTGAACCAAATAAACATCAAGCCCAGTTTCTGTGAACACACAATCAGGAACACGCTCATCATTTTCTTTCAAACCAACAAGACCGACAGCAGGAGTTGGCGTGATACCTTTACCTTCGGTTTCGTTATAAAAACTAACGTTTCCTGAAATAATAGGTGCATCCAATTTTTGCGCCATTTGTGCATACAAATCACATGTCGTAACGAAATCGGTCATGACTTCAACACGTTCAGGATTTGCGAAATTTAAGCAATCCGTAACAGCGATAGGTTTAAAGCCTTTAATGGCCTGCTGAAGTGCCGGGTACATGATCGCATCGATAGCTCCAATTCGCGTATCCATTCTCATGAATGACGGACGACACCCCACCGAGATCGTTAGGTCACGATGTGAATTCAATCGCACCACGCTCAATGTTTGAGACGCATCTTTTACTGTGCGAGTTCCTACGCGTTGATCGTACTGTTCATATATCCATTTCTTATTCTTATAGAACGCATTTTGTTTCAAACTGTCTAATAGTTGTTTATGATTTTGATTAGATACAGCTTCAATTTTAGCTTTCTTACGTTTTGATTGGTAGTCCGTAAAAGGACGCTCGTAACGAGGCGCTGAATCCGTGATTAATGTCGGATCAATCTCTGTAACAACATCACCCTTCCAGAACAATCGCATTTTTTTAGTGTCTGTGATTGTACCCACAGGAGCGGCATCTAGATCCCATTTCTTAAATACAGCTTGAATCGCTGCCAAGTTTTCTGGAATGCAAACAAGAACCATACGTTCTTGGCTTTCAGATAGCAGAATTTCTTCCGGAGTAATCGATGAATCCCGCTGCGGAACTTTATCTAAATGTAAATCCATTCCCACTTTGCCTTTTGAGGCCATTTCAAATGTACTTGATGTCAAACCGGCCGCTCCCATATCTTGCATGCAAACAACCAAATTTTTAGATAGAACCTCAAGGCACGATTCGATTAACAATTTTTCTAAGAACGGGTCACCGATTTGGATATTAGGTTTTTTACTATCGATGTCCTGGTCAAACGACTCACTGGCCATAGCAGCGCCATGAACACCGTCTTTACCGGTTTTTGCGCCGACATAAACAACCAGATTACCAATGCCTTCGGCTTTGCTACTAGCCAGGCTCATTTGACCCTCGAGTAAACCAACAGCCATTGCATTGACTAAGATATTTTTATTATAATTCTCATCGTATTCTGTGTAGCCCGTAATTGTTGGCACACCCACACAGTTGCCGTAGCCGCTGATGCCGGCAACGACGCCTTTAACCAAGCTTTTCATTCTTGGAGCGTTCTCATCACCAAAACAAAGATAGTCAGCTAAAGCAATGGGACGCGCGCCCATCGTAAAGATGTCGCGCAGAATTCCGCCCACGCCCGTCGCAGCGCCTTGGTAGGGCTCAATAAAACTAGGATGATTGTGACTTTCCATTTTAAACACAATCTTTTCACCAAATCCAATATCGACAACACCTGCATTTTCATCAGAATCATCACGAGTCATTCCGTTACGGTATGAAAATTTGTGCAAGTGCACTTTCGAACTTTTGTACGAACAATGTTCGCTCCACAAAGCCGAGAACAACGCCCACTCAAGACCTTGAGGCGGACGCCCTAGTAATCCAGAAATACGTTCGTATTCATTTTGCGAAATACGATAGTGTTTTAATTTTTCAGTCAAAGTACGTTCTGCCATAAAAAGCTCCCAACACAAAAACTATCGTTTAGATAAATTTAAATCCGTCGCTGCCGCCCATCCAGTCGAACATAGCTCGCTCAGGATGAGGCATTAACGCTGCTACATTTTTTTCTTTATTCATCACACCAGCAATATTATTCAACGAACCATTGATGTTTTCCGTGTAACGAAACCAAACCTGACCTTGGCTTTCGATTTTATCTAGCTCTGATTTTTCGGCAAAGAATCGACCTTCACCATGAGCTACAGGTAATTTTAATTTTTTCTTATCTGATTTGGCAAAATGCTGAGTTGAATTCACAGTCTCAATTTCAGTCCATTTATCAGTGAATCGGCCGTGATCATTGCGAACCAAAACACCGGGCAACATTCCTGTTTCACATAAAATTTGAAACCCATTGCAAATGCCTAGTACAGGCTTACCAGTCTTTGCTAGCTCTTTAACTGACGTCATCACTGCAGATCGCGCCGCCAAAGCACCACAACGAAGGTAATCACCATAACTAAAGCCACCCGGCACAATCACCATATCCACCGACTTAATGTCAAAATGGTCTTTGTGCCACAACGGCACGACTTTATAACCGTGAGCCTGGGACATTTTAACAACGTCTTGATCGCAGTTAGTTCCTGGAAATGTAACTACGCCGACATTCATAAAGACTCGATGGTGTAAGTTTCAATTAACGGGTTGATTAGCGTTTGTTCGGTGATTTCAACCGCTTTCTTTTTCGATTCTGCCAGATCTGTTTGTTTTAAATCTAAAACGATGTACTTGCCGATGCGGCATTGATTCACCGTTTGAGCGGTCTGATTCAAGTAATCTTGGACAGCGCGACCTTGAGTATCCAACAAAACTTCTCGCGGTAATATTTTAATTCCCCATTTCATTTTGACCTCACTTATTTCAATGCTTGCATTAGTCGGTTATTAACGTCTTCGTAACTTTCTTTAATAGAACCTAAATCGCGGCGGAAACGATCCTTATCAAGTTTTTCGTTTGTTTTAATGTCCCACAAACGACAGCAGTCGGGAGTAATTTCATCCGCAAGCAAAACTTGGTTATTGTTATCTTTCCCAAACTCAACTTTAAAATCGATCAGCGTGATCCCAATTCCCACAAACAACTCTTTTAAATGATCGTTGATTCTGAGTGCGTAGTTTTTAATTTCTTGCATTTGCGCCGTTGGGATTTTGTAGATGATGCGAATTTGCTCTTCAGAAACAAAAGGATCTGCAAGATCATCATTTTTTAAATAGAATTCAACAAGTGGCTCTGTAAGCGCTACGCCTTCATCAATTCCTAACTTTTTAGCTGTTGATCCAGCAAGGATATTCCTAACAACAACTTCAAAAGGAATAATTTCGACTTTTTTAACAACCATGCCGTTAGTGCCTTGAGAACTTACATAATGAGACGCAATGCCGCGCCCTTTTAAGTACTCAAACAAGCGAGCTGCGATATCGCGATTCACTTGGCCTTTGTTCTCAAACGTTCCTTTTTTAAGAGCATTAAATGCCGTTAAGCTGTCTTTAAACTCTAGATAGTACTGATCCGGAGTTTCCGTCTTGAAAACTTTCTTTGCTTTACCTTCGTATAACAATTCTTGATGATGACTCATTTTCTTTTATCCTCGTGTTGAAGAACTTTCTTTTGTTTTTTAATTACTTTTAAAAGTGTATCGCGATGTTTTTTTCCGCTAAAAATATCTTCCAGATCTTTTTTAGTGAAATAGGCAGATATAACTTCATCTTCATTGATTTTATATTTTAAGTGTTCACCAAAACCTAAGGAGTGACACAAGCGCTGAACGTGGGCGTAGGCGACTTCGCGTGATAGTCCTTTTTTCACTAAGTGCAACAGGACATGTGAACTATACAACTGCCCTTGAGCCTGCTCGATGTTGTCGAGCATTCGTTTTGCATTTACTTCTAGTCCATCTATTAATACGGCCATTCTGTTTAGAGCATAATCGGCAATAATAAAGCTATCTGGGAACACAACTCGTTCTACGGATGAATGCGAAATATCGCGTTCATGCCATAACGGAATATTCTCCATTCCGGATAAAGCATAGGCGCGAAGCAATCGTGATAATCCTGAAATATTTTCTGCGCTGATTGGATTTTTCTTATGAGGCATTGCTGATGAGCCCTTCTGCCCTTTTGAAAAACCTTCCGTCACCTCACCCACTTCGCTGCGCTGAAGATGGCGAAGTTCAACAGCTAGACGTTCTAACCCCGCCCCTACTAATGAAATTTGGTTCAATAAGTTGGCATGACGATCACGCGGAACTACCTGAGTCGCTACCCATTCTGGCTTTAGATTTAAATAGTCACTGACTTTCTTTTCAACGATGGGCTCTTGGCTCGAGTACGTCCCTACGGCGCCCGACAACTTACAAATTCTAAGATCTTCTAGAGCATCCACGATCCGTCGTTCATTTCTGATCGTTTCGGCTAAGAAACCCATCAGTTTCATTCCAAAAGACGTTGGTTCTGCGTACATTCCGTGCGTACGACCAGCACATAGAGTTTCTTCATTTTTAGCGATTTTATTTTGCAGTGATTTTTTCAAACGATCCACAGACGCCAGCAATACAAGACCAGCTTCCTGAATTTGCAAACTGAATGCAGTATCCAGGACATCACTGCTGGTCATGCCATAGTGAATGTACTTGCCGTCTTTGCCCACATTTTCTGCCACATTGCTGACGAACGCGATAACATCATGTTTCGTTACAGCTTCGATTTCTAAAATACGCTTTACGCTGAACTTTGATTTACGTGCGATAGATCTATAGGCTTTACGGGGAATAATGCCGAGCTCACTTTGAGCTTTGGCTACTGCGATTTCTACTTGCAACATTTTGCTGAACTTATTTTCCACTGACCACAACACAGACATTTCTGGTCGTGAATACCGATCTATCATCTTGCTAATTCCTTCGTCGTTTCTTTTTTAAGTTTCTCTACTACTTTATTAATCATGTTTTTTTGTGACTGAAACTGTGTTTCCCGATTTAATTGATCCCACACTTCATAATTATTAAAAAATGTATTCACAAATTCTTTCGATTCCATCGTTCGCTGATGTTTGCTTGGGTACCTGACCCAACGACTTGGCCCCAGGTCTTGGTATGTGTACACGTACTCTTGCGGGTAGTTTTGGATTTTTGCTTGCGATGTCGTAAATCGAGTTTCCCATTTTTGGGTGATCTTCTCGCCATAGTACTTAATATAGTCTTTGTTAAAACGCTGATTGTTTGGAATTAAGATCCACACATCAAAACGGTTCTCATACGTAGTCCGTTGCCAAATTAATAAATTCTCATGCGTCCAAGGTCCATACAAATCTTCTATCCATACAGAATGCAATGGCAGCTGCTGAACTTCGCGATCCACGTTCACCTCAACAGAGTAGCGGGCCCATGTCCACACGGGTTCGACAACCCCCTTTGGATATAGAATTTTACCTAATTGCGGTTTGTAGTAATAGGTTTCTTCTGATGACAACCCCCACACCAATGTTTTAAAATGCGCGATTCCATTCAGTTCACCTTTAGCCTCAAACCCATTGATTTCTTTATTTGAACTCAATGCAAAATCTAAAATCTGAGTTTGCTCAAATGCATCTATGTTTTGTCGCTGCAACCACTGATGATTTCGCTCGAGCGATCGACGACTTAAGAATCGAGTGAAAAACGGATTCATCAACGGCATTGGAAATTCGCTCTCTACAGGATCGCCGAAAGTCACGTCTTTATGGCTGCTTAGTGAGCGGCTTAAAAACTCTAACCATGATTTTTTAAAATGTGTATCTAACCCTTGTGATTTCTGCCCCATCGCATAGAAATTCTCTGTCGACGATTCTAAACGCGTGATGAATTCAGGAGCCACACCCAGTTCTTTTAATTGGTATTGAATAAAACTAGATTTAAATTCAAGAGGGCCCGAACCTAAGCACACCGTAAAGCCAGAGTCTTGTGAAACCATAGCTTCTTCATTATTTAATTTTTCAACGAAAAATGGATTCATTGTTTCGGATGTAAAGAATCCAAATGGACCTTCAATATCTTCCATTGGCCAACGACCAAGCCCTGAATGCAAATCGATATATAGAACGCTCCAACCTTGGCGAGACAATTCACTCGCCACCCAACCGACATTATAAAACGAACCAACAACCGCAACGTCGTAGTTTTTTAATTCCATTTTTCCCCCACACGCCGAACTAAATAGTGTTCGCGAAAGGTCATCATCAATGATGCCGTGTTAAAATTCTCGACTGCATCGGCTGTTTTAAACACCATAGATTTCACAACGGATTCACCGGCATCCATTTCTGGAATAACATGATGAACGGTAACGCCCATGGCGGCTTTATCTTGAAAGGATTTTTCAATCGCTTCTAGCCCCGGATACAACGGCAACAAACTGGGATGCAGATTCAATATGTTCGATCGGAACGAATTAATAAATTCCGCAGGCACGATACGCATAAATCCCAGCAAGAATAGTCTACTGATATGTCGCGATTTTAGGAACTGTTTCCACTCGGAAAAGTCGATTTTTTTTGTTTTAAATACAGGTATAAAATTCCGGCGGGCTTTGAAGTTCGCCGCCGCCTGTGAGCGATGAGAACAAACAAGTCTTATGTTACAACCTTCTTGATCCAGCAGAGCCTGCATATTACTCCCTCTCCCTGATACCAAAACGGCCATTTTCTTCACCTAATAGACTCCTTAGGGTCTGACAAAGAC
>CAZCHT010000003.1:0-68232 GCA_964498705.1 uncultured Bdellovibrio sp.
AAGTAGTTAATAAAAGTTTTCTTGTATTTTGGTATATTTTGATTAATGGAAAACATCCTTAGTTATTTTTTTTTTAAGAGTTTTAATTTGTAAAGAAAAGAGAATCCCTATGTCTGCTAATACGTTCGGAAATCGATTTCAAATCACCACCTTTGGAGAAAGCCATGGCGTGGCGTTAGGTGTAGTCATTGATGGGTGTCCCGCCGGAGTTCCGTTTGATATGGAACTTTTAAAAAAAGAATTAGAACGACGACGACCTGGGCAGAGCAGTATCGTGTCCCATCGCAATGAAGCGGATGCTCCCGAAGTTTTAAGTGGCGTGTTCGAAGGCAAGACAATCGGAACTCCCATTGCCATTATTGTGCGAAATAAAGATGCTCGCTCGGAAGACTACTCTGAAATCGCTTTTCAACCGCGGGCCGGTCATGCTGATGATTTGTGGCGATTAAAATTTGGCCATTCCGATCATCGCGGCGGCGGCCGTTCATCGGGTCGTGAAACTCTCTGCCGGGTAATGGGCGGTGCTGTGGCCCAGATGATTTTGAAAGAACTGACCCCGAATCTTAAAGTTATAGCGTTTGCTACG
The DNA here is from genome assembly GCA_964498705.1 of uncultured Bdellovibrio sp. GTDB lineage: Bacteria > Bdellovibrionota > Bdellovibrionia > Bdellovibrionales > Bdellovibrionaceae > UBA2316. The sequence continues at coordinate 587 of CAZCHT010000003.1, forward strand.
AGTATCGGACCGGTGGCATTAGATGAAAATAACTTACATAAAATAGAAGAGGACTTGGCGCAGGGAGATTTAACGGTGGATCAATTTTCTTCCCGATTGCCGGACAAAGAAAAGAATAACCAAGTGCAAGACTTATTACTCAAAGCAAAAACAGAAGGTCGCAGTTACGGCGGCGAAGTCGAAGTGTTCGTGGCTAATCCACCCCATAGTTTGGGGCAACCCGTGTTTCATAAATTAAAAGCCGATATGGCGGCTGCGTTTATGGGTGTGGGTGCTACCGCGGGAGTGGTGCTGGGTGATGGTCGTCAAGTGATCGAAGCGGAAGGTTCGCGGTTTCATCGACAAGAAGATCAACGTCACTATGGCGGCATTCGAGGCGGGATCAGTTCCGGCGAGCCCATCCTATTTCGCATTTTTTTTAAACCGACGGCGACGGTGCTAGACGTTGCTAAAAAAGGGCGTCATGATCCTTGTATTGTCATTCGGGCGATTCCTGTTTTAGAATCTATGGCGTGGATAGTTTTAGCAGATCACGTTCTTTGGGCGCGACAAGATAAATTAAAGTAGGGGACGCATGAAGTTTTCAAGATTTGCCCAAGCGCTAGCCGGTTCTTCAACAATGAAGGCTACTCTGAAGGCTCAGGATTTAAAGTCGAAGGGGCAGGACATCGTTATTGGAACCGTGGGTGAGCCCCAAGAAAATGTCGAGCCAAAAATCACGCAGGCCCTGGTACAGTATATAGAGAACCACGCCGCCCGCTATTCGTCTTCGCAAGGCTTACTGAGTACTCGAAAAGTAATATCGCAATGGTTCCTAAAAGTGTACGGAACGAACTATTCGCCAGAAGAAATTATTGTCACCCCCGGGTCCAAATTCGGCCTGTATGCTCTGATGCAAATTTTGTGTGATACCGAAGATGAAGTTATAATACCGGCACCATATTGGGTGAGTTACATAACTCAGGCAAAGATGGCCGGAGCGGTGCCCGTCATTGCCATGCCGGACGAGAACTATAAATTGAATGGATTGACGCTGAAAAAGGTACTCACGCAGAAGACTCGTTTGTTAATTTTAAATTCACCCAACAATCCCAGCGGCGCCGTATATTCTAAAACAGAATTGCAGGAACTATATCAGGTTTTAAAGAATTATCCTAACGTAGCCGTTATCTGCGACGATATCTATAATCAATTAGTGCATGGGACGGCGGAGCGAGCGGCTAGTTTTTTGGATTTTGTGGATGAAGATTTCAAGAAACGAATATTTATCGTTCATGGAGTTTCTAAAAGCTACGCCATGACAGGATGGCGCATGGGCTGGGTAGCTGGTCCCGTCGAAGTCATTCAGAAATTGAACGACTTTTGCGGTCAGACCCTAACATCTATACCCGATTTCATCCAAAAGGCAGCGGATGTGGCATTAACTGAATGTGATCACTATGTTACTGAGTTAAAAGAAAAAATGACGGAGCGTCACGCGTTTGTGCAGAAAAAACTAGCGAATCTAAAGTCGCTTTCGGTGTATCGGTCGGAAGGCGCTTTTTATATTTGGATTAAGCTTTGTGATTCCTCGATGAATTCGGCCGCCGTGTGCGAAGAAATTCTAATAGCTCAGGGGCTGGCGCTGGTCCCGGGTGAAGCGTTTGGTATGCCCTTTCACTTACGTCTGTCGCTGACAATTTCGGATTCCGATATTGAAAAAGCCGTGGCAAAATTAGTAGATTTTTTTTCTCACCGTGACAGTAAAACTAAGGTTTGAAATGAAAAAGAGTAAAGTTGAATTCAAAACGAAGTTGCCGACCCCAAAACAATTAGGTGCCTCAAACTTAATTGTTTATGACCGATTCTTTGATCAAGTATTGCCCGAACTAGAGCCTATTCAAACGTGGTTAAAGTCTTTTCCCTTTCGAATTGGTTTTGACAGCGGTGAACCCTTGAAAGATTTGAATCAATTTCCTGAGAAGATCGAAAAAATATTGGATATCGTAAGTCAGATGGCTATTAAGAATGTGCAGATCGTCAGCGTCGGTGGCGGTAGCCTGGGCGACTTTGCCGGATTTGTCGCTAGCATTCTGAAACGGGGTTTACCGTTGGTGCATATTCCAACAACGTGGTTGTCGGCTATGGATTCCTCTCACGGGGGGAAGACGGCATTAAATGTCGGCGGATACAAAAATCAAGTGGGCAGCTTTTATCCGGCCGATCGCGTCCTCCTAGTTAAGCCGATACTTTTTTTACAACCGGAAGCTCGCAGCAGTGAGGCCTACGGCGAAGCCATCAAAATGGCGCTTCTGACCGGAGGAACATTCTGGTCTGATTTTTCTAAGATAAAAAAATTCGATAATAAAACGGCTTGGAAATATTTGCCTCAGCTAATCCGAGGAAAATACAAAATCGTAAGCCAAGATCCCTTTGAGAAAAAGGGGATACGTCATTTGCTGAATTTAGGACATACGTTCGGTCATGTTTGGGAAGCGTCTCAGAATTTGGCGCACGGGATTGCCGTGGCCTACGGAATTCGGGCCGCGCTGGAATTTTCAAAGGATATGAAAATTTTAAGTCCAGCCGACTACGCGCGGTTAAACGCCGCTCCTGCGGTTGGACTGCTGCCGTCGCATGCGGCTCTGTGTGCGCTAGTGGCAATAACCCACAACCCGGAACAATATCTGCTGCGAGACAAAAAGATTTCAAAACGAAAAACTTTACGATTTATTTTTATTAAACGGGCTGGTCAGTGTCCAATCGCAGATGTGACAATAGAAAACCTGATACATTTTTATTCTAAATTGAAAATCGGTGAAAATAAATGAGATGGTTAATCGTTGATCTTTGCCTCATCTATGTTCTTTCTATCTACAGACTCTACTGCTTAGTGTATTCCTTAACGGCGCAGACCTTAAAAATAGTGCGGTCTGTATGTTGCAAACATCACAATCTATTAACAAGAAAACTGCTAGGTCAATTTTCTTAGAGTAAATGAAAAATTTGAAATTCATCTACAACAGTTAAAACCGTATTGTTGAGCATGACAAAGTTGTCATGCTGGAGGTTTTTGTGAAAAAACAAAGTCTATTCTTAGTGTTTTGCTTAATCTGTTTTCCGCTTTCTAGTTTTGCAGAAGTGTCCCAAAAAGCTTCTGAAATGAGAAAGCCTGTGTCTGAGCCACCAAGCAAGGGAGCTCAAAAGAGAGCACGGGATCAAGTGGAAGTAAGTAAAAAAGAGCTTTTAACGAAACTAAAAAACAATGATTCTCCCGAGGTCATTGGCAATGCCAAGGCTCGTGTGCAAATTGACCGAACTGGAAGCATTCGACAAGACTATCTAGATCAAGAAAAGAAAAATGAAGCCAAGAATAATAAAAAGTGTACATTGCCACCTTGTCCAGAGAAAACTGAAAATCGGTAGTGCAAACTCTTGAGACACATAAGCCAGCTGATATGATTCACTGTCAAACCTTATGACTCCTGTTTAAATATTCATGACAGTGATTTTACTGCGATCTCAAAATGCGACACTTTCATCCATTATACCTATCCTATCCTTTTCTAAATCGTAGTCTCAATCCTACTTAGAGCCCCTGCTTTGCACTGTCATCAGGGTGGGTGGGGGAAATTACAATGGGTTCCAAATTAAAAAAATCAACGATAGTTATTTTTGTTTCAATTATATTCAGTTTAGCATATCAAAATTGCTCTCGTTCCGGTTTTATAACCCATGGTACAGATGGGGAAGAAAGTCTTTCTTCTGAGGCTCCTCCCATACTCAATGATCCGGTTACGGTCAGCTCCGCTGCCATTAGCAGTTCAGGCTCGGAATTGCCAAAGGCATCGGCCAATACAGCCTGTGAATGTGAGTTCGATTTAAAATCATATTATAGTCAAGGCTACACAACGACCTTTTATTACGACAACGGAAAGACTTATGAACCAGATGCTGCCACCAAAGTCATGCGCCTTCCAGGAAAAATGAAAGATCAGTTTCAAATGACTAAGGGGAACAAAATGGTTTTCTTTGTCTGTAATAAAGGGGTATTAAAAGTTTCTACCTGGGACGGAGATTCTAGTGCTATTGTCGCACAAGAACCAGTTCTTGCCGTCGCTAAAGATTGTCCAAATATCGAATGTAAATTCAAACTTGAGTCTGGTTACACAACGACTTTTGTATATGCTAATGGGAAAAGCTATGCACCTGATGCTGCGGGAAATATGACACTTCCCGGGAACTTCAATCCCTATCAGTTAAATACTTACAATTCGAATGGTAATTATATTTATTACCAATGTGAAAAAGGGATACTAACAACACTTGATCATAACATCAGAATCATCAGCATTGCACCTGCCTATTAAATACAAGCGGACAAGTTATTCCGGAGGGGCGCCGCTCACTGGGCCTAATTTTTTAATCAGACGCATGTACGTGTTGTCTCTCGATAGAACGATTCTTAATAGAACCCGTGAATAAGCTCCCCAAGATAAGGTTCTATTTTTTGTTAAGTCTCAAGCTGAGGCTTAAGATTTCCATAGTGGAAACCGACCATACATGTATGGGAACAAAATTCCATGCTATATATATGATTGTGTTTACCCTATTGTCATCAGGCTGTACATGGAACGCTTCGCTAAATGGTTTAAGTGAATCTTCATCAGGAACAAGCGGTGATAAAGTTGGATCAATCGGACTTGAATGTGCTGACAACACAGCGACCAGTAATACTTGTAAAGTTTCACAAGCGGGAAAGATCGTAACGTCTAGTATTAGGTTCAGGTTCATATCAAACGACAATGGCATCAAGTGCTTTAAGAGATGCGGGTGTTCAAGTGATTGTAAATTTGTCAGGGCAAACAATCTCGAATCAAATCACATTAGACAATGAGCAAAACACATATGCTGGTGCTAATTTGCCAACAACGGGTGGATATAATTATAGGGATATTCCAGATGTAACTAAAGATGATGACGGTCGTGATGGCATTACTTGTAAATATGCCCCAAGACCTTCAAACGATTGTGGAACAACTCAAAATACCATCACAGCAAGAATTGCAGATTGTGTGACACAAAATCCATCAACATCAATATGGAATGGATCTACACAATGTAACCGTGGCCAAGGGTCTTGGAAATTAGTAACAAGGCAAGGTGTTAATAAAGAAGTATGGCAAGATCAGCGGACAGGGCAACTTTGGAGTTCTGCAGTGACAGTAGACACTAATTGGTGTCAAGCCAGTGGTAATACGCAACCGGCACCAGTTTCATATTCAATGTCCTATAATAACACATTCGGAACCCCAATAATTGGTAACGGTAGTATCGGAGCTTTAAGTGGTGGGGTTACATCTGCTGCAGGTGCGATCACGATTACCTTTACAAGTGCTACAACGTTTACTGTGTCGGGAGCTAGTTGTGGAACTGGTTCAGCAAGTGGAGCACTCACGACAACAGCTGGCTCAATAGTAACCTGGTCTAGAGCAAATTATTGTAGTTTTACTTTAACTCAAGGATCTACAAATTTTGCTGTGAATGACAAATTTGAACTTCAAAGTATTCAGGCGACAGCTTATAGCTGCGCTCCAGGGGCCGCATCAGCATTACAGCCAGCAAGTCCTATAAGCTATTGCGCAGAGGCAGCAGGTGTAAATGCATCAGCAGGCGAAAACTGGGCTTCTGGAGTTTATCTGGCTGAAAAAGGTGGTATGGGAAAGACTTCCACAGCTCAAAGTCCATCAGTAAGGTGGCGTCTGCCTACGATCGAAGATTACAAAGTTGCAGACATAAATGGAATTAGATTTGTTTTTTCTGATATGGGAATAGCAGGAAGCAGTAGGCCTTCGATGGATGGTTCAGTCGGTGGGAATAATGAGTGGTCGTCCACGCTATCTGCTGGATATAGAAATACCGCACTTTATTTCAGCTCGAGCGCCGGCTGGACATCAACCCATGACAGAAACCTATCCCGTTTTGCCCGGTGCGTGGGACGTTGATAATTTCGAATAACTTTTTGCATGCTAATTAAATCATTAATTCCAATCCTGTAGGCATTATATCAAATTTAATTCTTGTGATTTAAATTGTAGGTCACAATAGTCGTGGATCGTGTAAACAGAATCAATGTTGCTCGCAATCCCGTAAGAAAAATTCTGAATCTGATTTTTACTATTTTTACGGCTAGGGATGTTACTTATTTTGATAGTATGACCAAAGGATGATGTCTTAACTCATTAGCCTGCATTTTTGATAGTTCTGGATATTCAAGAACTCGTGATGGAATTGGATCCATGATATTTGAGCTACCTTCATTCGAGTTAGTGTCGGTATAAAGATCATGAATTGTAGAGTTAATCTCATAAGTATGAGACAAGCCAAGATAGTGAAGAATTTCATGGGTTAATACTATTGCCAATTCATGCGGTGGTTGGGTAAAAGTTTCTCCAATTCCTAATATGACACCAAAGTTTTTAAAATTACTTTCTGTCAATGGTCCTGGTATTCCTGGTGAAAATCCGTAAACTCTACCATAACTTTCTAAATAGGTTTCTTTTGCTAAAAAAACATTTAATACAGGTCGTTTAGTTTGGTGGTTCTTACCAAAAAGGCTAAGAATTTGTCTATCAGAATCGACAATTAAATTGTCTGCAATTTCGGCGGTTTCATCAATTACAACTTTTACATTGGCCGGCTCTAAAATTCGATTCACGCGGGTAATTACTTCGTGAAATTCTGAATGCTTTTCATTCCATTCTCTGGCTCCGGAAAACAAGATCCGTAGTGGTAAAATAGCTGGAGCCCTTTTTGGCATTTGGGGCTTATAAGTTACTCGAATACTAACAGAGTGGTCCTTGAATTTGTCTTCGATGAGAGCTGCTATCTTGAACGTATATCTTCCAGGTTTAATTTTGAATCCGCCACTGATCTCAGAAGTTAAAGCAAGCGAAGCAAAACCATTAAAAAACCCTGGTATCGAACGAACTGGTGATAAAAATGCAGCCATGGCATCAGGTGAATTGCCTAATAACTTTTGCAAACTCTGTTGATATTCTTTTGAGGGTGTAGATATCTTTTGCATATTTTCCATAACTAATTCGTAACCGTCAGGATCACTAAGTGATTTAATTAAATAAATCTGTTTATCGGAACCCAGGATATTAATGTGAACACTGCCAGTACCCTTTGGAACATCTAAAGATATGGTCTCTGATGTGGAGCTTGTCATATCTATAACAAATTTTTCTTGAATGAGATTCCCTACTTGTTCTTTCGCGTAGCGATTCGAATAGAATTTCATGCAACTAGAGTTTGTCATAGTAGCTGCTGAAGCTTTGGTATTAAATGAAAAGAAAGATAATATCATTAAAGCTATAATTGGAAACAAAGAATTACCGATCGGTAAAACAAATATTAAGATAAAGAAATAGCTTCTTTTCTCTTTAAACAAGGTCACTCCTAAGTCAAAGCTATAGATTCAATTTTATAGAATGAAATTCCATTGTCCGATAAATAAAATTGTGAGCCGATTATATCATTAGATTATGACACTTAGAAATTCTTTCCTAGCCTGCGATGCCAAGCCCAGTAAAGTTTGTAAGGGTGTCAACGTCTTAGACACTGGCCGTGGGCCAGATAGGTCACATCCCTTTCGGGCGATCGTGAAAGGGAAAGCTTGCAGCCTTGGGGGTCTTAAGACAATAAGCCTATTTTTGCTTGCTAGTGAATTAAATTAATACACCTGAGCTCAAATAGAATCTCATTTAAATTCTAAATTAAGCCATCTTTAAACTGATCGATTGGCAGAGTCTTGCATATTGAATTATCTTTATTAAAGGAGCCACTTATGACTAAAACTCTTATTGCGACTATTAGTATATTTTTGGCGATGACTTGTTTTGCAGCGGCAGGAGAAATTTCCGTTCTTCATCGCGGAGTAAATCCCAACGCCATCACAGTCAATGTTGATTATAGTATTTCACTTGGAAAAGAAACTAGTTACAGCAATAGAAATTATATAATGGACCTAGCAGATATGAATTCAAAAGTATTAGAAGCAAAAAGACAGGGACAGGTTGTCGATATTTTGATAGATAAGTCAGCCCAACGCTTCACTCTTGATGTAATTACAATGCAAGTAAGAGCCGCAACAAAAGAAGAACGAGAAAATTTGGTAACTACCACCCAAGATCAAAATTTAGCATTACAAGCTGAAATTATACAATTACGTGAAAAACTAAGAAGCCTTGGTCAATAAGACGATAGTTCTGCTATGAGAGCCTCAAGAGCCAGCGTTCTCTGTTTCTTCAAATAAAAATTTATTTTTCAATTTGTTCATAGATCAAGGGTACATGAATAATTTAAAAAACCCGTTGATCGGTAACATATTTAAATTCAATCAAATAACTGAGGGTTCGCAGATTCTATTATTTCTTTAAAAGTTGAAAATAGTCTACTAGCCGGACCACCCCCCATTATTCTTCGATCAAAAGAAAGTAACAAGGGAATGCTTAAGGCGGCCTCAACGTTATTTTCAATAACTAGAGCTCTTTTTTCAACTTTCCCAAAAGAAAAGGTTAACGGCCAAGGCCATGTGGTCATAACAAGATCAGCTCCAGCTTTAGAAGGAGAGTTAACCCAAGCGGCGCATCCTCTATATTTTATCCAATAATAAGGACTCCAATAAGGCATATTAATCAAAATATTACTGAAGGGCCTTGGGATGTATTTTAAAACTCTCATGAATGTTTTAAATTTTGGATCATTGGCTTCATTACAATTCACAAGTGTTTGCAGTTCATTGGTTATTAAAGCTATTTTTTTTATTAGTGGCGAAGTAATGACGGCGGCATAGGCTTGTCCAGGAAGCGCCGGTAAAGATTTTTCTACGGCTACACAAATGTCTATATTCTCAAACTGGTAGAGTCTTTTAAAGAAGGGTGGACCTAATATCGCTCGGTTAGCTTCAGGATGAAGTTTCATCGTCATGGCCGCTGCTTTTATGACTAAGGCCGTATAGGATGGAGTTGCTTTACCTTGAGCTCGTAATAAATATCGCTGGTGATTCAAATTCTCTGCACAAGCAAGTGCGGTCATTGTAACCATATGTCCAGGTACTAAGATATCATTCATAGCCCAGGATGTTTTTTCTGCAGATGAAATGTTAATTTTGCTGAAGCTAGCCATTTAAACCTCTTTATTTGATTTATTAATGGTAACAGCGTGGGCTATTAGCTTGTGCGGTTTTGTGACTTTTTATAATTTTTTTGTTGTTGTGGGGGTAAGTTTATAATTGAATACAAAATCATGAATAATAATTGTCAATTGAGTATTAATACAAAAAGTTACGAATCTAAAGTTCAAAACATTAGTCCTGAAATGATGTTTATGTCCAGGCAACAAAGTTATAAGAAAAATCAAAAACAAATAGAAGCCTATGGTGAACATTGGATGATAGCTTTTGCCGACTTAAAACCAGGCGAAATTGGCATAAGACATGGCCAACTGTCTATTCCTTTAAGTGGACCTTGTGGAATTCTAATAGGAACTAACTCTATTGTTGAATTTGAATTTCAAAAAACGGATATAAACTGGTATGCAATTAGCTCACTCAGTTTAAATCTACCACAATGCTTTCATGAGAAAGTTATCTTTTTTGAATGGGATAAACAAATACCTAAAAATTTTGAAACTATTTTTGACTCTATTAAATTAATGCCTAATAAAAAAGAGATAGAAATGCAACGCTACTCATCGGCTGTGGCGCTCAAAACAAAGCATTTCATAGATAATAATTTTTCAGAAATATTGCTAATCACAGATTTAGCAAAAAAATTAAATTACTCTAGAAGTGTTATGACCAGGGAATTTACAAAAGCTTATGGAATTTCTCCGTTTGAATACCGTCAAAAAGTTCGAGTTTACAGAGCTGTTAGAGTGTTGGCAGCGGGAGCTAATGTTACTACAGCCCTTGTTGAATCAGGATTCTCATCCCAAACTCAATTTTTCCACCAATTTAAGAAACATATAGGTACTCAACCGTTTAATTATAAATATTCAAAATAATACTCAAAAAAAAGCCCTTGTTTTTAGCAAGGGCTTCGTGAAGTAATTTTTTTAAAACTATTTCATTAGATTAATAAGATTCAGTTTGCCTTCACTCATAAGTTTATTTTGTTATTTCGTCCTATCCTCAAAGAAGAAAAGTGTCATCTTGTTGGCAGCTTAATTTCAAATAATGAATTCAGCATTAAGATACTAAATACATTATTTTCAAGCTTAGGACTGAGTATTTTTTTAGTCGTCCTACTATTGAAAGGTTTATTTAAACAAGATTAAATTATTCGACCCATCTGCCTATTAATTTTATATTGGTTAGGTACAGCATTTAAAATATTTTTAAAATGTACGATGAATTGGCTTGGATCAGAAAAACCAACTGCGTAAAGAGCTTCGGTAATAGTATGACCATATCTAACTTTAACTAATGCTTCATGAATTCTAATTTTGTGTCGATATTCGACGGGTGAAATTCCATAGACTTTTGTAAAAGCCCTGGTCATCACTACTCTTGAATAATTTAATTCTTTAGCTATTGCAGAAATTTTCATCTCTTCGCGAAAGTGTAAATCAATATAGGCCTTTAATTTTTCGGCTACTGCAGACGGATAGCGCTCTTGAACAATCACAGTCGCTTCTTTTAAACGCCCTAAAAGGTCATAAACATCTTGTTTAGTTTTTGGAATTGAAAATTCTGAGTTTGTTATAAATGTTGGGCTAGTGATATTGAATGGAATTTTAGAAATAGAGCCAATACAAGACCAGCTTAAAGGACCATCTTCTACGTGCATTTCCAATAAACTAAATGGAGGTTGAAATATTAAAGTAGGGCCATAAAGATCAACTAGTTGATTTCCACATCGCAACTTAACTCGGTCTTTTGGTAGGTTAGACAATGCAATAAACCAATCAGAAGCATAGGATTCATGATAAATATTTTTTTTATATTGATGTGATTTTTCTGAATATAAGAGTTCATCATCAATAAGATGAACAGTAGCTTTATAATTTGATGTTGTAATAGTGGCCTCATTTTTTATTAAGAGGTCATCGTTAGGCCTTTGATCTAGTAAGCTATTCATACATGAATAGTAGATAAGATATAAGTTACAAATCAACAAGTTTTATAAAAAATTAAGTTTCATGATTAATTTATGGATAAACAAAATTATGAAATCGTTAACTCCGATAGTTTTTTTAAGGTAAATGCTTCAATTGTTGAGAATGAAATTGATCTGAGCTCAACAGTAACCATGGTAAATCTTATAGATCTAACAAAGATTGAAGAAATACGAAGCTCATCAGTGGGCATAAAACCCAGTTACACAGTTTTTGTTGCAAAAGCTTTGGCAAAAAGCTTAGTCGATTTTCCAGAGATGAATAAAAGATTTTATAAGCCTTTTGGTTTTTTTCCTAGGGTGTTTCAAGAATTTAAAAATGTGGATATGGCTATAGCATCTGAAGTAACGGACCCAAAGTTAGCACATGTTGCGTATATTGGTATAATGAAAGATGTGCAACATAAGACGCTGCAAGAAATTCAACAATGGCTATTAGAGTTTAGAAAAACTGAAGCAGTAGCACAATGGAAAATCTTTAGTGGAATTATTCTTAAGCTGCCAGTATTTTTATCAAAAATTATCATCAGATTGCCAGTCTATTTTCCAAGCCTGTGGGTAAAATACAGGGGAGGGGTGGCAATGATCAGCTCTCCAGCAAAGTATGGTGTTGACGGGCTTATTGCAGCCTGGAGCGCGCCAATTGGTGTCTCATTTGGTTATGTAAAAGAACGTGTCATTTCAAAAAATGGACAAATAGTTGCGGTACCCTCATTCAATTTAACTGTGAACTTTGACCGAAGAGTTTTTTCTGGCGCTCAAGGGGCCAGATTCATTGCAAGAATAAGCGAAATTTTAGAAAAAGCAGAGTATTAATGTTTAAGCTGGCTGAGAAAAACGAATAACAAATTTTGTGTTTTTTGATTCTGAGTCTAAGAAAAAAGCACACTTCAACATCGATGTTGAAACCTGCATCAAATGCGGCGGTAAAATGAAAATTATTGCGGCCATCGAGGATCCAGAAGTGATTCGAAAAATCTTGGAGCACATGGGGCTATCACCAAAGCATGAACAATATTTCGTCCTATCCTCGACTAGGCTTGACTTCTATGTCTGCGCTATTGCCAATAGTGATCTCCGCTTAGTAATTTTTAGAAAAAAAATCTTCTATAAACCCAATCTTGAAGTATGATTCGACATTGATCTGGAAGTATTTTTTTTAAAAACCAGTTAATATGCGATTCGGTTCCAACTCTGATTCGAACTGGGATATTTTTTTTATTACATAATTTAATAATAGTATCAACAACAGCAGCAGGATCTTTTTCTATCTTTTTTTGAATAAATTCTAAAAATTTAGAAAACCTAATCATCCGTTTTTCATATTGATAAAATTCATGATGAGATTCTTTAGAAACTTTAGAATTTTGTGAAAAACCGGTTTTGTAACCACCAGGTTCAATGGCACAAACTTGAATTTTGAATATTGATAAATCATAATACAAAGCTTCAGTAAGACTATCAATAGCATGTTTTGAAGCACTATAAATTCCATAGAAAGGAAAAACATTGAATCCAACTAAACTACTAAGATTTATGATTCGACCTTGTTTTTTTCTTAGAAGTGGCAAAAGTTTTTGAATAATAAACAGGGGCGCAAAAAAATTAGTCTCGAATTGCATTCTAATTTGTTTTTCTTCTTGAAGTTCCACTGGCCCCAAAAGTCCAAAGCCTGCATTATTAATTAAAATATCAAGACCATCAGGAAAATAATTAAAAGCCTCAATTAAGCAAGATTCTAAACTTTCTCTATTGTCTAAATGGCCATCTAATAAAATAAGTTGTTTATTGGCTATTTGAGTTGAAAATTCAGAAAAAATGTTTTTTCCACGAATCATGCCACCTCTTATTACAGCGACAACAAAATAATTCTGTTCGAGTAATTTTTTAGTAACCTGAAAGCCAAAACCACTGGAAACACCTGTTATAAAAACACTTTTTTTTGTAATTTGATACATAGAAAAACCTTTCAAGGGTATACTGTTCAAAATATTTGCTATTTAATTTTTACAGCGGGAACTCCAGCCCAGACCTCACCAGTTTTAATAATAGAATTTTTTGTGACTAAAGACATGGCGCCTACGATAGCATTATCTTCAATGACAACACCTGACAATACGACACTATTGGCTCCTATTGTAACGTTTTTCCCAATAGTAATTTTTTTATGGCCAAATTTACGTCCCTCTTGGTAATGCGGTACTAGAAGTGCTCTATTTCCAACAAAACTACCTTCTCTAATAACAATTAAATGAGGATCAAATAATAATCCTGCTGAAAAACTTTGTAGACTCATTTTTCCACCGAAAAGACGATTAGTAAATGGACTTAAATATACAGGAATAATATTGATGTTTTTTAGCGGATGAAAATAAGTTAACCAAAAACACAGATTAATCATCCAAATTGTTTCCGCTCTGCTTCCTTCTTTAAGATCTCCTTCAGGTATTGGAATTAAAAAAAGGATAATTCTGTATACCAAAACATTGATTAATAAAAATATACTAATCAAATAAAAAACATTTGTTTCAAAACATTTCTGTTCTGTTAACAATTTGGTTAATACAAAGACAATTAATTGTAGCAATATAAAAATAAAAAGTGGTAATGGTCTTAGCTTTCTCATACAGAAAATATAAGATGATCACTTTTTTATTATTGGCGTTTTGTGACTTCTTTATCCAAAGCACCTAAAAACTGGACTATAAACGTACTTGAGTGTTTAAATTCTATTTTTATTAAATGGTGAGTATTTTTTTGGTGTCAGTTTAAAATGTTTTTTAAACTGATAAATAAATTGTTTGGGGTCACTATAGCCAATATTTTCAGATATTTCAGTAATAGGAAATCCTAAGTTCATAAGAGCTAGGGCTTCAAAAATTCTTAACTTATGGCGATATTCTATAGGCGTCAGGTTGTAGGATTTTTTAAAAGATCTGCTTAATACTTCCCTTGAAGTTTTCAACTCATTTGCTATTTGATAAATTTTTTCGTTTTTTAAGTGGTAGGTGTTTTCAATAATTGCTTTTAGCTTTTCAGCTATTGCAGAAACGACTATCTGTTGTTTTAATTCTTCACCATTTTTAAACTCAGAGATAAGATTCATTACTTGGTTTCTGTTTTTAGGTAATGAACATGTTTTTTCCTGATCTATTATCATTGGATTTTTATAAGAATTATCAAGAGGCCAACAAGAAGTTATGGTTGTAAAATCAATTTTAATCCCACTTGGTACTACCGTTTCTAATAAAGAAAAAGGAGGACAGAAAATGATTTTATCTGATTCAATAGCAAGATACTTATTCTCAGATCTTATAAGTAAGCCTAAACCTTCTGCATTATTAATAAATAAAATACACCAGCTAGATCCAAAACAATCTATGGATACTTTATTTTTTCTTATTTGACTATTATAGTTTATGAAAAAATGATCATCTATAATTTTATTACGTTGTGTATAGCTTGCTGTTTGAATTAGATAATCTTTCATTTCAAAATTTCAGATTTTGGTATTACGTAAAATATATCTAAGAAAGGCACCATATCCTTTTAGTATATTTTTTTCGTTTAGAAGTCCATGTTTTTTATAAGCTTAACTGATCACTCACTCGATAAAATATATTGTGAAAATCAATCCCAATTTGCTGGATAACACTTTGGCACACAGACGGCCCAAGTTATCTAGAATAATTTTTTTCAAATGTAGGTTTTATGAAAATGACAAATTTGGCCGAATCTTACGGATACCCTAAGTCAAATGATAGAATTATGAGTACTGAGATAGCTAATCATTTGGTTTCATAACTTGCTTTTTATGAGCAATTATATGTTTTGGATTTACTCCTAGCCAGCTTTTAAACTGTCTAAAAAAATTACTGTACTCTTCAAAGCCAGATTCGTAACAGGCGTCAATAAGTGGTTTATCTTTCATGCTGAGTTCTTTAACAGCCGCATTTAACTTAAGCCGGTTCAGATATTCATTGGGGTTTACTCTATAGCATTTTTTAAATAGATGAGTAAGGCTGCTATAATTCATTTCAAGTTCCTCACAAAAATCTTTAATTTTTCTTCCAGTTAAATAGTTTTCATCAATATGATGTTTTAACTTTAATGCTAGTTTTGAATTGTTAAATTCTGTTGGCAGTATAGCTAAATATGTTTTTTGATTTTCAATATGTTTTAATAGTTCTATGTCTGATTGAAAATAAGATTCAGCACTCCAAGGTATAACAAAGCCATTATTTCTTAATTTAGTCGGTAGCTCTATCTCGCCACGGAAAGCTGTCCATCGGATAATGCCAGGAGATAGTTTCCAATGAATTATATGTTTTGACGGTAAAAAGATCGCAATAGGGCTTTGAAATAACTTTTCATCCTCAGGAAATTGTATACGGATTAAATTGTCATTGGTCTCTGAAATAAATAAAAACCAGGAGCTTGGAAAAACATCAAAGCTGGACCTTTCTTGTGGGATACATTCAACTCTCTCAAGATACTGAAACTGGGGATTTACCTGTAAGACATGAGTTGTATAATTCTTAAAGTTTACTGAATAGCTATCCATTGTATCCCACATGTTTTATTTATAATCATAAAACTTCAATTTTTGCATAGTTGCATCCCTAAAACCCACTTAGCATTAAATCATGGATCAAGAGATAAGTCAGGTTGAAAATAAAATTTGGGATAACGTGATTATTGGTACTGGAATGGGGGCGGCAGCGCTGGGATATGCTTTGGCTAAAGCAGGGCAAAGCGTTTTGTTTTGTGAAAAAGGACTACTTCGAGATGGAAATAAATCTAATTTAATTGGTTTTGCTGAGAAAAATCTTTCTAATTCTTTGGATATTGAGTCACGAAAAGAAATTTTTAATAAAATGGGTAGGTTTTGTGACCCCCTTTTTGAAGCTAAGGGCGTTGGAAAGAAGTCAAAGATTCAGAAACTATTTCCAATGTTAGGTGTTGGCGTCGGTGGATCTTCGGCTATTTATGGGATGGTCCTTGAAAGATTTTTTCCATATGATTTTGAAAATAATGATTGGCCAATAAAATTTTCAGATTTAGAGCCATTTTATCGTCAAGCTGAAAGTTTATTTGAAGTTCATGGAGAACCAGATCCTCTTAAATTTGAGCAAAACTTTTCTTATATAAATCGCAACTATCAAGAAGTTCATCCAGTAAATGATGTGCTTATAAAATACTTGAAAAAAAATAGATATCATCCGTATCGGCTTCCACTTGCGAACAAAAAAATTAATGGTTGTAATACTTGCCAAGGTTTTCTGTGTAATAAGAATTGCAAAAATGATGCTTGGAATATTTTAATACAGCCAGCTTTGAAATTACCTTTTTCAAAGCTTTTAGTCGAAGCAGAGGTGATATCACTTGAAGCTAATTCAGAACAAGTTCATCTGGCTAATATGAAAATGAACAATAAAAATTTTAAGATCAAAGGAAAACGATTTATTCTAGGTGCGGGGGCAATAAATACTCCAAAAATTTTATTACAATCAAAATCTTTGTATCATCCTGATGGGATTGGAAATCATTATTCTGTTGTTGGAAAATTTTTGATGAGACATCTGGTGGATCTATATGCTCTGAATTTGAAAAAGTCTTATGGACAAACAGGAAGTGTGAAAGAGTTTGGAATTAATGATTTTTATGCTTTTGAAAACTTTAAGTTTGGAAATATTCAGTCTTTTGGAGCCTTACCTGAAGAGGATCTTATAGCTCGTGATTTGATTTTTAAGCTCACGCAAAATAAAAAAAGTTTAAGTTCGTTATCAGTGCAAACTTTTTTACCTATGGTAAAAAAAATCATCAAATACATAACTCAACCTTCAACTTTGTTAGCGGCAACGATGGAGGATGAGCCTCTGGCTGAAAATTCTATTTATTTTAATGAAGTAAATGAGCTGTATTTAAGATATCATATTAGTTCTAGGGACCAAGAAAAACTAAAACTTTTTAGAGGTCATATTTTAGAACTGTTTAAACCTTTTAGCCCTCGGATTATTAAAATGGCAGAGTCTAATGAAATGTTAGGGCATATTTGTGGAACATGTAGAATGGGCCGTGATCCAAGAAAAAGTGTTATAGATCAATACAATAAGGTCCATGGATTGAAGAATCTTTATATTGTAGATTCATCTTTTCTACCAACAAGTGGAGGAACTAATCCTGCTTTAACTTTAGTTGCAAATAGTTTAAGAGTTGCAGATCATTTGACAAAAAATCAGTGATTTTTCTGGCCCACCAAAGCATGAACAATACTTCCAGCAGCACTTCGAGATGAACATCCCTCAGTAAATCAAAACCTAGATGTTAGACTTGAACAATTCGGCCTTATTTCGTCCTATCCTCTCGAGGTGGAGTTTGTACAATTAGTTCAACTGCCTAATACGGTGTTGATATGCTGGTTGCTGCATGGAGTTGACCGATTAGGATCTCATTTAATCTTACTCTAAATTTTGACAGAAGAATAGTTTCTGGCGCTCAAGGAGCGAAATTGATAGCCCGCATTTCAGAAATTCTATAGAATGGCGCATTCTAAGAATTAACTTCAAATTCTAGTTTACAATATAAATAAATCCATAAACACTGATCGCAATAAAGTACTTTGCTGAGGTGTTCATATGAAAGCTAAATTACGACAACGGGTTCTATATTTGATCTTTATGTTTTTACTAATTGGAATGAGTCAAAAGTTGATGGCAGCGGATAAAGAAGCTCTCAGAATTGGAATGATTCAGGAATCTGACACGCTAAATCCGTTACTATCCAGTAACTCAGCAGGACGATATATTCTAGGTTTCTTGCACAGGCCCTTTGTTTCTCTTGATAATGATAAAGAGTTTAAACCGTTAATTGTAAAAAAAATTCCAAATTTAAAAGATAAATCACTTAAGGTCTTTACTACAAATAAAGTAAAAAAAATAAAAGCAACTTGGGAATTTGTCGACGGTTTAAGGTGGAATGATAATGTTCCTGTTACTTGTAAGGATTTACATTTTTCATGGCAAGTGGGATTAAATCCAAATGTTACTTTGGCATCAAAAGAGTCTTTTGAGAAAATAGAAAAAATTGAATGGGAGGAAAAGACGCCTACAAAATGTAACGTCACTTATAAGGAGGCACATTGGAATTTTTTTTTGAACATGCCCGATTTGTTACCGGCTCATCTTGAAGAAAGTATTTATAACAAATACAGCAGCAGTAAAGAGGGGTACGAAAGAAATTCCAATTATCAAAGAGAACCTACTAAAAAAGGGCTTTGGTTTGGTCCCTATATAATTTCAGAAGTTAAGCTGGGTTCACATTTGATTTTAACTGCTAATGAAAACTTTTATGGAAAAAAGCCAAAAATTAAAAACATCATAATTAGATATATCACGAGTTCTGCCTCATTGGAGTCAAATTTAAGATCAGATACAATAAACCATATAGCTCGATTGGGATTATCTTTAGATCAGGCGTTAATTTTTGAAAAGAAAATTCAGGCCGAGAAATTACCTTTCGAGGTCAAGTTTCAAGACGGAATGACTTATGCCCATATAAATATTAATTTAACTCACTCTATACTTAAAGACCAAGGTGTGCGCCAAGCTCTATCCTATGGCTTAAATAAACAAGAGATTGTAGACAGTTTATTTGAAGGTAAAGCTACAA
Organism: uncultured Bdellovibrio sp.; assembly: GCA_964498705.1. Taxonomy (GTDB): domain Bacteria; phylum Bdellovibrionota; class Bdellovibrionia; order Bdellovibrionales; family Bdellovibrionaceae; genus UBA2316. Next base: position 19,420 of record CAZCHT010000003.1, read on the forward strand.
TCGCCTATCATTTGATTTCACCGCAGGATCCTTTGTACACAATGGATCCTACCACCATTAATAAGTATGAATCGGACAAAAAAAAGGCTCGAAAGATTTTAGATGATATTGGCTGGAAAGTTGGGTCGGATAGTTTTCGTTATAAAGAAGGTCAGAAGTTGAGGTTCACTTTGGTTGCTGCTGGAGGCGCAAAAATAAACGAGACTATTCAGACACTGATACAATCCCAATGGAAAGAAATTGGAGTTGATTTGAAAATTAAATCGGAAACAGGGCGTACGTTATTTTCTGAGACATTACCAAAACAAAAATTTGATATGGCTCTAGTTTCCTGGGCTAGTTTTCCCCAAGAATCAGTCAGTTCGGTTCTTAATTCTAAGAATATTCCTTCGGATAGTAATATGTGGGCAGGGCAAAACTATGCTGGTTACAAAAACGAACGAGTTGACCAGTTGACAGATCATTACGGAAGTGAATTTGATTTTGAGAAGCGAAAAAAAAACATGCGCGAAGTTATGAGCCTATATACAAAAGAAGTTCCGGCTATCCCCCTATACTTTAGGAAGGAAAATTCAGTTGTACCTGTGGGTATGAAAAACTTTGAATTAACTGGACATTTATTTTTTGAAAGTTTGAAATCCGAAAATTGGGAGCTTTAATTTTAAAGATATTATTTTTCTTTAATAAATGTCATTACCCCTTTAGCGTCATAATGTGGGCAGATGTCTTTGTCATTGAACTCAAGAAACAATTCATTTTTAATTCTATAAATTTCGTAGTCACGATTTGCCTCTTTTTTAAAATAGCCGCCAAAATCATATTTCATGTAGGTTGAAACCGAAGCTTGAATACCAAAATTTTGTAAAAAGAAGGATTCTGCAAAAGTCTTAAAACTAAATTTTTGATATTCTGAAAATTCCCCGTTACACTTATTGATAGCTTTATAATTTACGTTAGAATCGACAAGGATACCTTTTAGTGAATAATGGTTGATACCATTACCTGTGGATGAATAATCAATTTGGACTTTATTTTTTGACCAAATAAAAGGATTTTTATTGTCACGATCTGCATTCATAGTGGTTTGATTAAGCTTACAACTACTTTGAAGAACTGCTTTTTCGACATATCGTTCAGGCTTCAAACCATTATTAGAAATTGTATTTATTCTTAGTTCCACTTCCACATTAAAAATTCGAGGATCAATATCGACAATTGTTCCATAATAATAGGTAGGCTCATCTTTAACAAAATAACGACACAGCATCTGTGTTTTTCTCCAGACGCCATCTAAACCATCCGTTGTAACTTGATTTACTTGAGAAAAAACAGAATTGGTTATCAATAACAAACCTGTTAAGAGTAAGACAAGATTGATTTTTTTCATAAATTGACCTCAACTTCTATATTCGAAATTAAGGCCATTGCCGAAACGAACCTATTCTAGCTTAAGAACCAACAACTGACTGATAAAACTACACAAGTTCAAAATTTGTCTTAATAAATGCGAAATGGACGAATTGCTTTACTAGCTTTCCTATCCGAGTAGACATTCTTTTGAAGAGGAATTATTCCTGCCAAAGCGGCATTGAAATTCAATGGGGGCTTAGGTGAATAAATAGGTCAGCCCATGCCTTCACTCTGGACGCAATTATAATGCAAGTAAGAGCCGCAACAAATGAAGAACGAGAAAATTTGGTAGCTATCACCCAAGATCAAAAATTAGCGTTACAAGCTGAAATTATACAATTACGTGAAAAACTAAGAAGCCTTGGTCAATAAGACGATAGTTCTGCTATGAGAGCCTCAAGAGCCAGCGTTCTCTGTTCACCAGTACTCATGATTTTGAAACCAAATTCTTTTTTCTCGACTTCTTGTGAGCCGATAATAATTGTGTAGTGGGCGTTTTTGTTAGAGGCTTTTTTCATTTTTTTGCCTACGTTGCCACCATAGATAATTTCAATTTTGAATTTTGTCTCAGACCGCAGTCGACTAGCTAATCGCAATGATTCAATTTCTCCCACTTCGTCAGCTGGTACAAGTGCGATCAGTTTTAAATCTTCTGTCAAAAGAGATTTATCCGATAACTCTACTAAACGTTCAACGCCAGCCGCCCAGCCTACACCCGGAGTTTTAGGACCGCCCATTGTTTCGATAAGTCCATCATAGCGACCACCCGCAAGCACGGTTCCTTGTGCACCCAGTTCTGTAGTCACAAACTCAAAAACTGTATGGGTATAGTAATCAAGCCCGCGCACTAGTTGAGATGATTTCTGGTAAGGAATTTCAAGAATATTAAGTCCGTTAATCAGTGAATCAAAATATTTTTTAGAAGCTTCATTCAAAGAGCCTTCTAATTTAGGTGCGCCTTCGTTGATTTTCTTATCACCTTCATCTTTAGAATCTAAAATTCGCATTGGATTTTTTTCTAAACGAACCTTTGAATCCGCTGATAAATCGTTTTTGAATTTTTCATAATAAGTGACCAAAGTTTCGCGATAGGCAGCACGCGACTCTAAATCACCCAAGGTGTTGATCAATAGGTTACATTTTTTTTCAATGCCGATCGATTTTAAAAGTTCATAGCCCAATTGCAAACATTCGATGTCCATCAAGTACGACTCAATTCCTAAAACTTCCACTCCGATTTGGTGAAACTGGCGCAAGCGGCCTTTCTGTGGACGTTCGTAACGAAACATAGGACCGCAGTAGTATAGTTTCAAAGGAATTTTTTGAGCCAAGCCTTCTGAAATAAATGCACGCGCAATGCCGGCAGTGCCTTCGGGTCTTAGAGTCAGTGATTCATCTGATCGATCTTTAAATGTATAGGTTTCTTTGCTGACGACGTCCGACGTTTCGCCCAATGTGCGATGAAAAACTTCAGAATGTTCGAATATAGGTGTTCTGATTTCACCGAATCCATATCTTTGTGCTTTATCATAAAAAGCACGCTCCATATTTCTAAAATAACTGCTTTCCTGTTCAAACCAATCTTGGGTGCCACGTACTCTTTGCATAGGACTGAGTTTAGTAGATTTATCCCGCTATTCAAAATGATTTTTACTCGACACAGTTGATAATAATGAGGTATTTACGGTGATTATGATTAAAAAATCGAACATTTGGTACATCGTCAGTGGCTGCATCTTTGCTTTTGTTCTAGGTAGCCTGTTAGTGTTTTTCATCAAAAAGAACCAGTTCACAGCCGAAGGAGCCGAAGTCGATTGGCGCGTACTGGGTGAAATGGACTATATCACGGGTAAAGCGCCAGATACTTTGAGCAAGTTCAGCGGTGCTCAGGTAAAAATTCCTGGATTCATGGTTCCTTTGGAGGACTCTCAAAAAGAAGTTTCCGAGTTTTTGCTAGTGCCGACTCCGCAGGCATGCATTCACGTTCCCGCACCGCCACCTAATCAGATGGTGTATGTAAAAATGAAGCCGGGTCGAAAAGCTGAAGTTCCCTATGGGCCAATTTGGGTGCATGGAAAACTAAACATGGTGACCAAAAAATCCATGTATGGCGATGCCAGTTTTGAACTCGAAGGCGAATTAGTCGAAAATTATAAATAGGGTAGTGAGCCGCTAGGCAAGCTAAGCGGCGATTTTTACTTTGTCGGCAGCTTCAGGTTCGTAATCTGAATACGGCGTAACAACGATTTCGTATTCACCATCAGCTTTCTTGTATCCACGAACTTTATGAAGCTTGAGTGGTTCAGAGCGACCTTTAACTTCCGCAGAACCAGCGTACTCTGTTAAATACGAATCACCAATTTTTTCTAGAACGGTATCGCTGACCAGTAAGTCGGAACCGAATGCTTTGGTGGAAGATTCAATACGTGAGCCAGTATTCACGGTGTTACCGATAATTGTATACTCCATACGCTCGTCAGAACCGATAGTTCCTGAAATTGCAGATCCCGCGTGAAGTCCCATACCGATTTGAATTGGCGGCTCTTTACGGCCCATGCGTTTTTCATTTAGGTCGGCTAAGGCACGTCGCATTTCTAAGCACGCTTTCACGGCATTGTGCGCATCTTTTTTGTTAGCCTTCGGAACGCCCCAAACGGCCATGATCGCATCACCGATAAATTTATCGACGATACCGCCATTGGCGTTAATAATTTTCACCATAACAGCGAAATATTCATTCAACATACCAACGACTTCTTCGGGTTTACGTTTTTCTGAGAACGCAGTGAAACCACGAATATCACTAAAAAATACGATAACGTCTTTTGACTGACCGCCGATACTGACGTCTTTTTTCATTAAATCTTCGGTAACGCTAGATCCATGGAACTTGTTGAACAAGTTTTTAACTTTATCCCGTTCCTTCAAACCTTCGGTCATGGAATCGAATGCGGTTGCCAGTTCTTTAACTTCATCTTTGAAGAACGTTTTAACTTGGCCGGATGCATTCACGTCGAAGTTACCTTTTGAGACTAAATGAATTAAATTAGTCAAAGTTTCAAGTGGCGATGTCAATGTCATCGAAAACACGAATACTAGGAATAGTGTTACTGACAAGAAATAGCCTACAATTTGAATAATATTGTTTTTAAGTTCCTTCGTAACGACCAGGATTTTCTCTTCTTCAACTTGCGAGAAAACAATGGGGCCAAATGTCGTTTTGGCATAAGCCGCGTACATAGCTTTTTGGTTGGCTGAAACGGGTAAGTACTTCATTCCAGATGCCATCGAGCTTTGCAGTGCAAAACGAACGATTTCATTTCCAGAAAAGTTTTGTTTCTTAGTTGCTAACGATTCGTCACGATGACCCATCACGATACCATTTTTATCAGTTACGAAAAACAAATTTAGTCCGGCGTCTGACATAGTTTTTTGAATCAGCGACAAGTCGATATCCGCCACGACGTAGTGAGTGATAGTCTTATTTATTTTTATCAATGGCAGCGCGATTGTGACGATTGGCTCCCAAGTTTCAATTGAACTATTCAAGATAACCATGTTGCCTTCTTTGATTTCATTGCGATCAAAAGGCGAACGTTTTCTATATTCAGCAACACGAGTATCGAAAGGCTTTTTATAACTATTGCCGATAGCAACTTCGCCCGAACTTTCATATTTGTAAACTTCTATACCTAATAGGGCGCTATCCAAATTAAAATTGGCTTCAAAATCCTTTTGATAGTTTAAATCCGCTGTGTTGCCTTCTTTCCAGCTTTGAAGCAAACGACCATTTAACGTAACTTTGTCTTTTAGATTATTAAATAATTGGTTTAACTCACGGGCTTTACCCATAGCTAATGCTAGATTATTGTCTTGTTGAAACTCAACAAGTTTAGCGCTAGTGATTTCTGAAGTCTTCATTGTAACGGGGATGGTGACACCGATTAGGAGGACTACTGTGATAACGATAAGTTTAATTGAAATCGGTATTCTCATAATAATCCTTTAAAATTGATACTCCGCAAATAAACTAAAATAGAATCCGTTAACACTGGTGTCGACGTTAACATTGCTACTGTACTCTGCATTGGCAGAGGGCAGGTTAAACGCGTTAGTTGTACTTTCGTCTTTATACTTCACTTGATCTTTTCTATAAGTAAGGCCCAGCAATCCGGTAAATTTTTGGTTAAACTTGTAGCTGCCTAAAACTCCGTATTCATCTGATAACGTTGGCTGAAAACCGGTTCCGTTATTGGGTAACTTAACTGCCGACATAGAATAGAACCAATTGGAATTAAGTTGAAATCCTAATTTCGGTGTCAGTGAGAACCAATATTCGAAACCAAAATGAGGACCTAACATCGAAATGTTTTGATTGCTTGTACCTTTGAAGCCCGACAGAGATCTATTATTCGAGTTAAAGTAATTCGAAATTTCTGTGATGTCGGCCAGAGTTTGTGGAATTTCTTTATAGAACATTCCAGTTTTAATTCGGAACTCATCGGTTTCACGAACCGATTTGCGCCAAACTGCGTTTAGGTACATTGAATTGTAAATGAACGCACCTTTTTCTTGATCACCTTTTAAAAATCCGCTGATATCCATAACACCAGAAAATCCCCAAGAAGTTCCTTCTTTGAACCAACCCGTACCGATACGGCCTGTGCCGCCTAGAATGCTGTATTTGGGGTTAAGTCCCTTGTACGAGGACGAATAGTTAATCATGGAAACAAACCAGCTCGCGATACCGTACCAACCGTTAATACGGTCAATTGATTTTCTTAAGACATACGTGTACTCGGCACTTGGTGACCGATCGCCATTTTTAACTTTGAATATCAGAGCCGACTTATCAGAGCTTGGACGTAATTTTCCGGTACTTTGAACAATCACACGGTAGTTGCCGCCAGGCCATTTTGGATCAATAACAATTTTGTTTCCGACAAACTGTCCGACTTGAACTACTTTCTGCCATTTTTTACTTGGCGTTAGATACTTTTGAAGTTCAATAGCATAAGTTTGCGCAAGAGGGTCTTGATTCCATGAAACGTCGCGGACAAACTGATTTTCAGGTGTCAAGATTGTCGGTTTATCTAACTTCTTACCAATGACGGTGATATCGCCAGTAGTTTCAGATTCGCTATTTAGATTTCCGCTATCAAGAGCTGTCATGGACCAGCTATATTTTTTGCCAACCGGTAGGGAAACGACAATTTTAAAGTCGCTGATAGTTTGTTCTAATATTTCCGTGTTAGAATCAGTATCTCTAATTTTCAGTGAGTATTTATCAGCACCTAGAACTTCTTTCCATTCAAAGCTGACTTCATCTGTATCTGCGCTATTGGATTTAACTTCAAAGTTATTTTGTGCTGGCTTGGTGACTTCGACTCTGTCGAGTAGAACTGGAAACGTAACTTCCTCACTCCATACCCCAGGAACGTTACGATAATCAAGTGAACGCAGTTTCATTTTGTAGATTCCGGGTGGAATTGGCCCCGTGTATGCATTTGTTTCTGTAAAGAAATCAGTAACTACTTCGGAATTATTTTTCGTGTTTGTGAACTGCACTTGATATCGTTTGGCGCCGGCAACGGGGTCCCATTCAAACGAGATTGTTTTCATATAGATATCCTTCGCTATGGCTAAGGTGCTAATTAGGAAAAGTGCGATGACCAATTTGTTTATCATTGGCCACTCTGCTTAATGTTTAAGTTTTTAAGTTTTGGAGCAGACATCGTTGTAAAATTAGGAACTTCAAATTCAAAAGACTCGCTGGAAGGGCCACGACGGTTGTAGTGATCGATTGGAGTCACTTTAACTTGATACGTTCCCGGATTTAGGCCAGACATTGTTCCTGAGTAGCTTAAGTTGCTATTTCTAGAAGATACTTTTTCGATCTTGTTTGTCACCGGACTATAAATTTCAACTTCGTAAGATCGGACAACAGATTGATAATCCCATTGCAAGTTAACGACACCGTTTTCAAAATAGTATTTATTCGTATTTTGATTGAGTTTAACGACTTTATTGTTAATCACAGGAGCTTTCGGCAGAGGCATTTCCAAGACTTCAATATTTTTTAGAGTAGTCTTTGTCATGCTAACGCCATTTTTATCTAAAGGTTCGATCGAGACCTTGTAACTTCCCGGTTGAATTTGATCGTTTACAAATTTCAATTCAGTCAGTTCACGAGTAAATACCGGTTTTGAGTCAGCGCTAAATACTTCCAATTTCCATTTGGCGACATCTTCTTTGCGAGTCAGTGCATCCCAACTGATCGTCATCGTTGGCTTGTCTAAGTAATATTGTTTTTCTTGAGTATTGCCCCAAGTTAATGATGGCGGCGGTTTTGGTGGCTCTTTTTTCACCACACGGAATTTTTGAATTTTAGTATAGATGGGTCGATCCATGTCTTCATACTTTGTAGCTACGCGCCAGTAGTAGTCGCCTTCGCTATTGATGGTCATTGCAAACTCTTGAGCATTGCTGACATTGCGGCTGTTGATAACGAAATTATCAGCCATTGTCGGCGATTTCGAAACGTCGAGCATCAAGCTCTTAAACGCATTTGGTTTTTGCCATTTAAGGGAAACGTTTAATGGAACTTTGTCATAGATCATGACTTCATCGTTTTTTGGCGCGGTGACTAATACAGAAAAGCGGCTTTGCACGCTCAGTTTGTAGGCCGCAGAATCATAGGTAATTTGTTTGGTGACCGGGTTTCTTGAAACCAATTTCCAAACGTAATTTCCTGGAGATAAAATAGTGTTTACGTTTTCTTTTCCTGCAGGAACAACTTCTTTTTCTTTTAAGGTATCTTTGTTTTCGCCTGTCATTAAGACAGTTTCGTCTTTCTTAGGTGTACCTTTCCAGCGGAACGAAACCGTAGTGTCCGTTTCAGGATCTATATAATAGATAAGTGTTGTTTTATCAGATTCTTTTTTAATACTAGGAGAGATAATTTTAATCTCTTCCTGAACTTGCATTCCGTTTTTAGTTAAACTAACGGCTTGTCCAGAGGTTAGGTCTTTTACATTACCTTTTTCATCTCGGATTTGCGATTTACCCTCGATGACGTTAACTTTAACATCGCCTTTTGAGTTTTTATCTTTCGAAATTTGTGCTTTCGCACCACTTAAATCTAATCGTTTGTTTTCTGCAACTAGGACTAAATTTGTAGGTTTGGCATCAGCCGTATTTTTAGCATCAACGAAAACGCTACCTTCTTTTAGATCAAGAGAGATTTCGTCTTTAGATTTTTGAATTACAAAAGTAGAGTTAGGATCAACTTTGATAGATCGGTTATCTAGGAAGCGAATTTCAATTTCACTTCGTGACGACGTGCGAACGGTATCGCCGTCAAGTAACCAGTCTCCGGTTTCAATTGGCAACCATTGCAAACTAGATGCGAACTTTTTGTGTGCATCTTCAGATGTTGAGGTGACCTGCGCCAATTGCTCGGAACCCGTGTTAGTTACCGTTTTTACCAATGAGCGTGACCACAGGAAAGTTGCTAAGAAGCAACTTCCTGAAAGAAAAAACGCCCAAAATAATCTTCGTAACTGAAACTTCATTATTTAAGTTCCTGAAATGTTAAAATTTTTCTATTTATCCTCTCGGCAAAAAATTAAGGAACATTTAGATCTAGCGACCTCAGTCCAGTGTCTAGTCCAGCCAGTCAGCTGACATCTTTTGATTTTACAGACCTTAGTTATAGGGGTAGGCTGCCAGACATGTCCAAGAAGAATTATATAACCCCTGAAGGCGCTGAAAAATTGAAGGCCGAGTATAACCAGCTCTTTCATGGTGAGCGACCAAAAGTAGTAGAAACAGTGTCTTGGGCGGCCAGTAACGGTGATCGGTCGGAAAACGCGGATTATCAGTATGGGAAAAAACGTCTTCGTGAGATCGATCGTCGATTGAAGTTTTTGATGGATAGATTGGATGGAGTAGAGATCGTTCAAGTCACTGATATTAAGTCAGACAAGATCGTTTTTGGGGCCACGGTTACCTATCGAAATGAAGATGAAGAATCATTTACGTATCAAATCGTGGGTGAAGATGAGTTTGATATTAAGGAAAATAAAATTTCATGGAAGTCGCCTATTGCGACCACACTGTTGGGTAAAAAAATCGGCGACGAAGTTCGTTGGGTAAAACCAAACGGAGAAGAAGACTATTTTACGATTGAAAAGGTAGAGTATAAATAAATAAGTCTACGGCACGATCTTAAGAGCTTGATCCAGATAACCGCTGTAAAATCCAACTATGCTATATACAATTTGTCCGATGACCAACCAATACAGAATGACAGGGAAAACTTTAACCATAGTTTGAATTGTGCTCTCATTCTCACTTTTTATTCTGTCGGCATATCGTTTTAGAAACTCGGGCAATTTGCCAGCTTGTGATCCTAAACTAATGGCAGTTGTTAAATCTATTGGAAAAATTTTCTCAGCTTGAAACGCTCTTTGGGTTTCAACTCCTGACTGAATTCTAGGAATGATTCGCTCGATCGCCTTTTGTAGCTTGGGATTGGCAGAGCACTGGCCAGATTGCTTTAGGGCTTCGAAAAAATCAATGCCGGAATCTAGCATGAATCCTAATGTAGCCGCAAATTTCTCAAATGCCATTTTCGAATTTAGTTTTTTAAAAAATGGCAATGAGTTCATCACTTCATGCAATGTTCGTGCTTTTTGCAAATCAAAGTAAGACTGAATCCAGTAGTTATAAATAATAATGAAAACAGCCGTGATTAATGCCAATACGCCTAAACTATTTCGAAGATAGTGTGCGAGGGTAATTTTCTCGGAAAATAAATCTGTGACTCCGGGAAACATCAAAGCGGCCGCAAAAGTGAAATAAGGCTTCATTAAGCTCAGGCGAATCTTCTTGATTGATTCGTGGGTGTCGGAATGTTTCTGTGAAAGGTTTTTGAACACCTCAACAATGCGACCAGAATCCTCTGCCGCCTTCACAAGGGGAAGATCATTTACGGGTACACATTGGGCCGCCCGAAAACTTTGATGCAGGGATCGTCCCTTGCGTAGATTCTGGCTCACGCTATGTAAAACTTGGCTATTATGCCCTGATGATCCCTTTTGCAGAGCCTCTGTCGTCGAGGCCACATCAATGCCGGCGCTGTAGAGCTCGGCAAAATTTTTATAAAATAGGCTTAACTGGGCAAATGACACTAATTTTTAATACCTTTAAAGTTTTCGCAAAGCCAAAAGTGAAATGTCCGCGAGAGTTCATCTCGGCGATAATATTTATATTCCGTTTCTTTGCAGCGATCAAAATCAGCATATTCGAGCGGGTTGTCCGGGTATTTTTCTGTTGTCAGAATTAAACCGTCCATTCCAACAAGGGCTTCCAAAGTATTTCTCTTTTTCTGCATAACCGTGTAGTGGCTCACGAATTTATTTAACATCACGATATTAGGATCTTTAGTTCCCCAGATCGTTTGCGCTGTGGTTTCATAGCGAATGGCAGCTAAGAATGGTTTCTTGCCTGATTCAGAATGAATCTGTCGTTGACGTTCGAGTAACTTGCTTCCGGCGTCTTCCCAGCCAAAGAACTCATTCGATAAATCGTTGCGCGTGTCCCAAGGCTCGGAACTAACCATACGATGTAATTTTGGCATGAATGGGTAAATAAAAGGTGCATAGATAAACACATTCAATAAAATAAAAATGGCTAAGATCGATACTAACCATTTTCTACTTTGCGGCAGAACTAACTGGCGACCAAACAATTCAAGCCCGTTGTAGAATAAATAACCAGCCACCATCGTCATAAATAAAGTCGCGGGACCTGACCAATGTGGTTTGTATTCAGCGAAAAAGGGCTGTGTGTAAAACACGACAAAACTAGGAATGAATAAACAGAATAAAAAACGGAAACGAAGATCTTGAAACTTTTTAATACAAAAAGCGATGGCACCTAAAATCAGTAAATAGATCGGCGGCGTGTAAAATAAAAACTGAGTTCCAAACCATTGCAACCAGCGGTCGATCGAAAAACCACCGTCTGAATGACGTCCTTGGAACTGATATTTAAATCCTGGCCAATCGTATTCGATGTTCCACAAGAAAATCGGCATGCAAACAAGTGTAGCGATGAAAACACCGATCCATGGCCACGGAGAGAGCAGCATTTTGCGATAGGGCGGCGTTGACAATAAAAAGACACCAAAACCAAACGCCAGCATAGCCATTACAAATTTAGAATTTAATCCAAGTCCCATTGTAATGCCTAAGATCAGCCAAACAGTTTTGACAGACCAGCGCTTATTATCATCACGTATGCTTTGCCAAAATATCCAAGCCGAAAAAATCCAAAAGAAAAAGAACACGGGTTCTGGTGCATTCACATAACCACCGAATCCCCAGAACGGAGTCCACAATAAAAGTTGGCTCACGAAAAATGCGACCTTGCGGTCAAAGATATCTTCCGTCAGCTTCCAGCTGAATACGATCGTCAAAGTGTAGAAAATAAATGAGGTTAAGCGAATACCAAGAATAGTGTCGCCAAATAAACTTGTAGCTAGGTAGTTCAGCCACGAAATCATGCCGGGATGGTCATAATACGATAACATTAAATCTTTGGACCATGACCAATGATAAGCTTCGTCATCGATCAAATTAACATTCAGTGCAAAAAATAAGCGAAATAGAAATGTAACGGCAAATATCAATACATAAGGCATAGACCCCAAACCTACCCCTTCTTTTCAGAGCGGGCAAGGTTAGAAATCGGTTTTGAAATCAGCTTAGAAATTGGATTAGAAGTCACCTTCAAATCGCAGAGGGGAATTATCGTAACCTGTCGGTCCAACGGCCGGACCTGCCGGTCCAATATCTTTAGATGCTGGAGTTAACACTCGTTTCAAGCCTTCCGGTATAATAACGATATCGGATGATCCAGTAGCATTGGGATCAGGCTGAATGGTATCCATAGGGATGGAACTTTGCGCTTTAGGGTCAACTGACGGAATAGACGTATCCGGAGTGATTTTCTCGAGCTCTTTATATGGATTGTCCGAGTAATCATTCTGCATAAATTCGGTCGATTTGAAATTCATCGTCAAATAAACCACTAAATTGCGACGGTTGTAATCACGGAACGCACAAATACGTTTCGAATGGTTTGAACGATAGTCGGGCAGATCCTCACGGAATTTTTTTGCAAATCCGACAGACAGGTAATCCTCTGCTTTGATATTCAAGCCGGCCTCGATTTGGTCGCTATTGAATGGAGATTTAATCACAGTGTCTTTGCATAAATTGTACAGAGCTCTCCATCGTGGATTTTTGTAATCGTTAAACGACAAAGCTTGGATACACATACGATTGAATACGCGATTAGCCGAATGATTTTCATCATCCACAGAGTAGGCAACGTTGTCCCTGATTCCTAGCATCGGTAGATAGTGAACTGGGTATTTTTGCTCTTCGAAACCCGTGACCGTTTTTAATGAGTTCCATACTCCCGCAAAGAACCGACGAACTGGATTTCTCTGGTGTAAAGGGTTCACTTGCCAGCCATCATTGTAAGAACGTTTAATAGAATCAAACGAAATTGTAGCTGAGTCTACGTACGGTTTTGTCGCAGATAGTTTTAACTGCTGTAAAATACCAACTAAAGAATCTGTGAATAGCATTTCTTGAGCCGCTAAATTCTCTTTGAAAATTCGCGTCGCCATATCTAAATCGGCTTCCACATTCGCTGGGTTGTTGCCGGACATTTGTACCAACTGATCGAACACCATACGGCCAGACGCATAAGAAATTTCTTTGTACATGGCCTCTGTTTCTGAATTTCTGTCCTTCAAGACATCTTTCACGAACATTTGAAAATCGTACGTCACATAGGTAACTAAACGGTTAGCTAGGAAGCCAGATTTTGCTAACATTACTTCAAGTTTATCGTAAACATCTTCCATCAACGCGATATTTTTCTCTAGCAATGCTTGTTTAAATGCCCGTTCTTCTTCTGGAGTTGGTTTTTTGGAAAAGAAGTCTTTGTTGTCTTTAACAAACTTCAACACTTCATTGTATCGGTAAAATATTTTTCCAATACGAATGCGAGTGTCAGCGATTGAGGCCATCATCGTATGGTCGTTAGATTGCTTCTCGATTTTCCGTTGTAGATTAGCTAAATAATTATCGATATTGGCTAACGCACTTTTAATATTGTAAGGGATTCCAATCAGAGATTCATCGATAACACCTAGCGGATCCGCAACGAAGTTCTTAAAATAGTAACTTAACATATTGGCTTTTCCGGCTTCGAAAACGATCGCTAATTTTTTCCACACGATGTTAGGCACGTTATCTGGGGACGCAAAGATAGGAAGTGTGCGATAGTTCAAATTCAACCAGATGGCGGGATTCATATTCGCACCTTTATCTCTAACTTCTTGAGGGATCTCCATGCCTAATAAATTAAAGTAAATTTCGTACTCAGAACCGGCATTCTGGAAGAAGTTCTCTCCTGTAGGGCCACCGGCTTTCAAGATCACTTCACCGATGCGAAGAACTAAATCTTTTGCGTAGTTTTGCTTCGAGGCGAAGTCTTTATATGTAGAAATATTTCGTTTTAACTGATTGAACTCGGATTCAATTTCTTTAATTTTCATGTAAAACGTATTGGCATTGCTTAATACGTTCATTTGGTATTGACCATCTTCACGCAATTTTGGACTGCTGCCGATTTGGATACGGAAAATCCAGTCAGTTACAATCGGTGATAGCTGCGTCAGTACATAAAAACCGTTCAATGGATTATCGAAATGGTAACCTGAATTAATCGGTCCATTTTGAGCTTCGTTTTGTTTTGAACGACGCGCACTCAATTCATTTGTCATTTGTTTAAATAACATACGGCTATCGCGGGCTGAACAATACGATTCAGACGTCGTTTCCATGATACATTGAATAGACGTCATGAATTCTTGCTGATTTAGTTTTTGTAAAATCTTAGCGAACTGTTTGTCGCGCATATAGTTAGCGAGTTTAGAAATAGATACAGCGGCTTGAGTTCCCAGCTGATCTTGTCCCGATGAAACCAGTGCGCCAAGCATGCTCACCGACGAGGCGACGACTTGGCCCATCACGTTGGTTTGAGTTAAACACTCGGTTAAACGGGGAAACGAATCTACCGTTTGATTGAATAGTTGAAAACCGCGGCCAACAACGCGCGCACGACGGTCACCGATGCTGCTCATTAGTTGTTGTTGCTCGTTCGTAGAAAGTGCATTCGGAATGGCGTTATTCTGATCGTTACTTAAGGTATTTATCTGCGCCAATTTAAATAGGCGACCAATAATATGGTTATTCGTAATCGCGCTTAATGCTGGGTTTTCCATCGCTGATGTACGTAAGGCTTTGACTTCTTGTTGTAGGTCACGCGCATAGTTCTGAGCGCCGCCCATGGATTTATCGGTACTCTCGAGCGAGCTACGAATTTCACCTAGTGAGCGCTGTAGAGATTCGCCTAACGCTTTACAATTAGGATCGTCACGCAATTGAGTTGTGATTTCACGCAGACGCTGGGTCTGCGTAAGGGCCTCCTGAGTCCACGATCCTTGGGATGTACATGGGCCAGAGAAATAATAAGGACGACTGTTTGTCGACGCCGTAGTGTCACCTAATAGACCATCAGGTGTTTGGGCCCAGACCATTGTACTAGTAAGAAGAAGAAATAACGTGAACTTCATAGTATCCGGCTTATGTTCAATCCTTAGACCAACTCAATTGTAATAAATAGGCATTTCGTTACTAACAGGTGTTTAAAAATGATACACTTTTAGATAGGTGGATACTTTTAAATCACCCGAATACCAGGAGAATCATGCGTATACCAACATCAGTAGCTAAGTATTTTAAGGGGATATTTTTAGCTGTTGTTGTGCTTGCAACTGCCTGTGCTGAAAAAGAAAAGGTTTCGAAAGCTCATCCGGCCACATTTGTGAATGATAATTTTGGCCTAGATAACGGAATGCCTATTCGCGAAGTACAAAAAAAAGAGTTCTATTTTAAGAAATGCGAAATGGAATCGCGCCGTGCGTTTCCTACGCGTGTAGAGTTTTCGTGTAACGAGAATTAAAACCCCCCTTAGGTGCCAGGTCCTAAAAAAACCAAAAACAGTCGTTCTTAATAAAAGTTGGTATTTAAAGTGCCAGGCTTTTAAAGCTATTGCGGTTTTTAAACCCTATAGAGGGTGGTTTCTTCTGATTCGTGGTTTTAGTAGGACCTGGCACCTAAGGCTTTATTGGCGGGATTTGATGTTCGGTTTTTGGCAAAAAAAAGCCGCTTGTTCAGCGGCTTTCAAATTAAATTTTAATTTTAAAATTATCGTTTTTGGATACTGAAAGCGACTTTTTTAAGGCCGTTTGATTTAACGGCGTCGATGATTTCAGTTACCATTTCTAGCGTTACGGCTTTGTCAGCTACTAGAATCGCGTTTGTATCTGGATTCTGAGCTGAACGTTTTGCCGATTCAGCGCGAAGTTGATCTAGGTTTACTGCGTTTCCATCGATGAATAGTTCGCCTTCTTTACCTACCGTGATCTTCATCGGCTTTTTGCTCTTATCGAAATCTGTCGAAGATGACTTCGGCAGAGAGATGTCGATCTTTGGTTGCATTACCAAAGGAGCTGCCACCATGAAGATAATAAGAACAACCAGGATGATATCTACCAGAGGAACTACGTTGATCTCTGTTAAGATTTCTCCGTTATTATTTCCACCACCAGCCATGACTTATACTCCTTTTTTAGTTTTTGAGTACAACATGCAAAGATCTTTAGATGCATCGATGTTGTTTAGGATTAAAGACACTTTCTTTTGGAAAAAGTTGAACGCGATAACCGCTGGGATAGCTAAAGCTAAACCGACAGCTGTCGACACTAGGGCGTGGGCGATACCCGACATAACCACTTCGTTACCTTGTCCAGGAGAATTTCCAAGATCGTTAAACGCTTTCATGATACCCATAACCGTTCCCAAAAGACCGATGTATGGAGCATTCGAAGCGATTGTACCTAGGATATATAGGTTACCTTCTAGTTTAGGTTTCTCGATGCTTTTGAATGAACTGAAAAGTTCATCTAAACCAGCACTCGAGTTATTTTTGTGGATGTGGTTCAATCCGTAATTAAGAGCACGGCCTTCAACAGCATCTTGGTATTGAGTTAATAGAGCTACTTTTTCTGGAGATTGTGTTTCGATAACGTCTCTGAATTTTTTCTCAAGCTCTTTACTTTTCGCACCTAATTTACTTAGGGTAAGAAAACGTTCAGCGATGATAGCAAAGCTGGCGATACTTAGAAAGCCCATGAAGTAGAGGATGAAATTAGCACTTGCTTCCGCGATTTTAAACATTGAATCCATTGTGTGTTGCTCCTTTTAATTTTTTAAATTTTTATTTCTTTAAATTGTTTAATTGATTACATGCTAGCGTCGACTAATTTGAATTCCACTTTTACCAAATGATTGTGTTTTACAATCACGGCACCAGTGCCATCCGTAAACGGTTTGTATTTATATTTAGAAACAGCACGACGAGCTTCTGTTTCAAATACATTTAGTTTCTCGCCGCTTAACACTTTCAAGTTCTCTACAGAACCATCTGTTAAAACGTCGATCTCTAATAATACGTGACCTTCAATACCTTGAGCCAATGCTTCCTTAGGGTATTTCGGTTTTACTTTATAATAAGGAACATCGGTCACGTTAGCGTTGCTAACGACTGTTGTCTTCGGCGCTTCTTTTGGCGCTTCCTTTTGTAAGCCAGCAACCTCAGATGTTGAATCCTGCATTTCTTGTGCAGCGACCGGAGACGGATCATTTTTGATCGGCTCTTCAATATCTGGTTTTACTTCGACTTGTTTAATGTCTTGAACGATTTGTGGTGGCTCTTCGAATTCTTGATAGCCAAAATCCACGTAGTTTTCTTTTGGTGCGATCGGTTCGCTCGGTTTGAAGTTGCCATATTTTAAGGCAACAACCGCCAAGATGTGCAATCCAATGGAAAGACCCACTGAAATTGAACTATTCTTGTTAGTGTCATAATCGCCCGACGACACTTTTTTACTGTTTTCTGTTTTTGCAACGTTTCCCACTGTCAGACTCCCTCCATAACATTCTCAAAGCACAGTCAGTTTAACCCCACATCCTGACTATACAAATTCCGAACCATCGTGTTCGGTGCCACATTGACTCAAGTCTTTGGCATTGATTTTGTTATCATAATCAAATAGATATCATTCGGGAAAGAAAAAAAGAGAGGGGAACAATGAATATTTTACGTCCTGGAGCGGTGACTCCAAACACTACATACAGTGAAAAAAATATCTTACTCAGAGCGTCGATAGCGACGGTTTTAAGCTTGAGCTTAAGCCTTCCTGTTAACGCACAAACCACAACAACGACCACGACTCCAGAAGCGGCAACAACGCCAGCAGCGCGAGAAGTTGAGAAAGTTGAAGTTATCGGAACTCGTATCCGAAGACTCAATGTAGAGGGTCCTTCTTCTGTGAAAACTGTGAAGAAAGAAGTCCTTGAAAATTCGGGTACAACAACAGTTTCAGACGTATTGCGTGATACCAGTGCGGCGTCTACTGGGGTGACACGGGAAGCTTCGGGCGGTAACGCAGCTGCGGTCAACAACATCGGGTTACGTGGTTTAGGTGCCAATAGAACCCTAATTTTGTTAAATGGCCGTCGCCTTCCAAAGGATCCAACGACAGAAGCAGTGGATTTGAATTTAATTCCACAAAGTGCGATCGAACGAGTTGAAATCCTAAAAGACGGTGCGTCCGCTCTTTACGGTTCAGATGCATTAGGCGGAGTTATCAACTTCGTAACTAAAAAGAACTTCACAGGTAACGAACTACAAACATTCTATTCTAAGCCCAACGGAAAAGGTGGCGAGAATTTAGGTGTGTCATTGTTGTCAGGTACAGCGAGTGAACGTTCTGAATTCCTAATCAACCTTAGCTACACACGAAAAGAAAAAATCTACGGTAAAGATCGCGATCTAACTAAAGATGGTCTTTCTTCAAATGGTAGCACAGCTGCTTGGAACAACGGAACAACATGGGCCGTGACTCCAGAAGCAGAATGCCCACCTGACTTGTTGCGTACAAGTTCATCTGGCAAGCGTTGCTTCTTCCGTTACAACGAAATCGCGACAACTCGTCCTGAGGTTGGTCAGTTCAGTTTATTGACTGATTACACTTACAGAACCGACAGCAGCTGGAAGATCTACAATAGAAATATCGTAGTTACTAAAGACATCGCTTGGAGCTATGCACCCACTCCAGATAATGGATTCAACTTAGCGTTCCCAACTGGTATCCCTTCAAATGCGGCTGTGAAAAAGATTTCATACCGTTTCATGGAAGCCGGAGATCGTGAAAACAAAGACACTGAAAGAAACTACAGCGTTTTGGTTGGTACAAAAGGTAACGTAACTGATATCTGGGAAGCTGACGTTTCTGTTGGTGTAAGCCGCGTTGAACGTAAGAACTTAGGTAAAAATGGTTACATCGATAAGAATATTATCGTGAATTTAATTAAAAACGGCACATTTAATCCACTAGCTCCTAAAGGATCACGTGGTGATATGACGTCGGCGATTGCTGAAACTTCTCAATTGAGCGTTTCTGATTTATCAACAGTGGACGTAGTGTTCACTGGTGAAGTTGGTGAAATGGCTAACGGTCCAATCGGTGCCGCCGTCGGTGTTAGTGCATTCAACGAAAAATTAAAACAAACTCCAGATGCTAAACTAGCTCGCGGTGATATCTTAGGATCTTCGGGTTCTGAAGATAGCGGTGCTCGTGATGTATCATCTGTGTTTGGTGAGTTCAGCTTACCAATTACTAGCACAGCAGAAATCGATTTAGCTGCGCGTGCGGATAACTACTCAGATTTTGGATCTTCAATTAATCCTAAAATCTCTGGTAAAGTTAAAGTTGCTGACAGCACATTATTGAGAGCTTCAGTAGGTACTGGTTTTAAAGCGCCTACTTTGATCGAAATCAACAGTGCTCGATCAGAAGGCTTCCAACAGTTTATCGACAGAGTACGTTGCGCGAATGACCCTGCGAATGGTTGTGCGTCTGAGCAGTATTTTGTAATCAGCGGTGGAAACAAAAACTTAAAAGAAGAAAAAGCCATCACTGGCGGAATCGGTGTTGTATACGAACCGGCTCCGGCGTTCTCTACAAGCTTAGATGTTTGGTACACTAAGATGAACAACGTTGTTGGTATCGATTTCGAAGAACTAACCGTGGCAGAGAAAAAAGGTGTTGATACAACTAAGTACGGTGTAACTGTTGAGCGTGACTCAAACGGTGAGATCTCCCAAATTACTGCGCCTAATTTGAATCTTCAAGAAGTTGAGTTATCTGGTGTAGATTTAAATATGGACTACCAAATCTCTGACGATTTCTTTGGTCACAAGCTAAACTTCCAAGACGATATTTCGTACACTCTGTTCTACAACAGCGAAGGTTTCCCAGGAGCTGGTAAACGTAACGTTGTGGGCGAGTGGGGATTCCCACAGTGGAGAAATGGTTTTAACTTCACTATGAAAAAAGAGGCTCTAACATACATGCTTTCCGGTAGAACTATTCCCGGTCAAAAAGTATCTGATCGTGAAAAAGGTAAGAATATTAATGACTACACTGAAATGGATATCGCCGTTTCATGGAAAGTTACTAAAGATGCAACGATCGGTGGCGGTCTAAGAAATATGTTCAATACAAACCCTCCAGCTGACTTCATCAGCGGTTTAGCTGGCGAGACTATCATCAACAGCGGTTTGTACGATTTCAATGGTCGTACGGCATTCGTAAGCTACGGACAAAAATTCTAATCTAGAAAATTAAAATTAAGTTCTCAAAAAAGCCAAGGCACAAACCTTGGCTTTTTTTATGCGCTAGCCCTTCTTCATGATTTTGCGGATTTCTGATAGGGAGCGCTTTGAATCGGGGATGCTGAGGGATTGTCGATAGGACAGTGTGATCCATAGGCTGAAGGCTTTTTCTAGGTCAGGAAGAAAGCCTCGTGATTTTTCGGGAAGGTTAGCTGCGATTCTGGTTTGCCAATCCATAGGGCCTTCAGTGTCTTTCTTTTGCAATTCAAATTGGGCGGCCCATTTGTTGATTTCTTCGAAGCATTTCTCGGAAAAGTTTTTTCGAAGACCGCGTTTTTGAAATAGGTTTATCGCTACAGAAATTAGGAATAGGAAAACTAGAACGATGATCAGGCCATTTCCTAGAGATAGATTCAGGCTTTTTAAAATATCTTTTTGTTTATCGAAATCGTACTCAAGTAAGAATGTGCTCCATTGGTAATTCACGTTATCGAACCACATCGACAATCTTGAAAACGCATCGGATCCACTCAGTTTGTTTTTTATTTCTTCTTCTGTCAGCATGTCCGTCACGATTGAGTTGTAAATGTTAAATCCAAGCTCGATACGTTGCGGGGCCACCACAGTCACCGGGTCAACCATCGCCCATCTGTTTTGGGAGTTAACGTATTCGACCCAAGCGTGCGCATCTTTTTGCCTGATCGTCCAAAAGTTACCTACAGGGTTGAATTCGCCGCCATGATAACCAACGATTACTCGCGCCGGTATGCCGCTTAGGCGGAATAGCAATGCCATGGCCGAGGCGTAGTGCTCGCAATAGCCTTTTCTGTATTTAAATAGAAAATCGTAAAGTGAAAGTTGGGGTTGGTCGCCTGGATTAAGAGTGTAGGTAAACCGGTTGCTCGAAAAAAAGTCCAAAATACCTTTGCTGGTCTTTTCTGGAGAACGATCGCTGCCTTTGAGCTGAACAAGCAGTGTTTCCATTTGCTTTTTTTGGTCATCATTCAATGGGGGAAGAATTGGCTGTTTCAAATTTCTTTTTAGTACGGCTTCGGTAGCCTTGCCTCTGGCTGACGAGATCGAGGCTAGGATAAACGCTTTTTTTTCTAAAAATGTATCCAATCGGAAATTGTAATTCACATCGTAATAGATTGTTAAACCTTCGGAGCTCATTTTGTCGGTATTTTTAAGCGAGAATAAATGGGGTCTATAATGAGGCTCTAAAATCAATCGGTAATCGATTTCAGAAGGGGTGTCGGATTGAGTAACGCCGTCAGTGTTGCGCAAGTAGGACCACGTCATCTGATTCGCTTGTTCTAGGGTTAGGCCGCTAAAATACAAATCAGCCAGGTTAAAACGATTGTTGAATAACTCTAGTCGCATAACGACTTCATTGCTTTGACTCAACTTAGAAATTGAACCCGGCGATACGGTGTCTGAAAACCCAGAAGAGCCATAACGTGAATTAGTTGGGATTTCCAAAAGAGTCTTTGTGATCCGAGGAAGCAATATGAACATTGTCGCGGCCATGGGAATCGCCAGCAGAATCACTTTGCCTAAATATTTGAGTGCGTCTTTACGACGGCTCTTGATCCAACTGCTAGGAAATAGATTCATCGTCAGTACCGCATAAATAGGTAAGGATAGAATCAAATACATTAAATCGTATGAAAAAAGAAACTTTGAGCTAATTAAGAAGAAGCCAAGCAAGACCAAAAAATCTTTTTCGGTTTCATCGCTAAATTCAAGTGCTTTTAAGCCTGATAGAATAATTATGAAGCTTGCCGCGGGTTCTTTGCCCATCAAAGTTCTAAAATCCAAAAGAATCACAGCGAGTGCAAGAAAAGATAGAAAACCGGTAATTTTGCGGGATGGGATAGTGAAATCAAAGGCATGGCAAAACAAACGCCAAAGCCAAAACAATATACCTAAGGAAAAGCACCAAATAGGAACGTCCGGAAATAATAGCAGCGTCGACATGAAGATGGCTATGGCCAAGCCAAAGTACTCTTTGAACAACAAATTACTCATGCTAAATCCTGAGGCGTAAGTACGCTCAATTTTTCAAACACAGTTTCGAATTTTTTTCTATCGTCTAGAAATGTAACTTCATCGGTTTCGGTTTTGATTACAAATAGAGTGTTCCACTTTTGAGCTTCCGCTATCCATTTGGTGAGTTGCTTAATACGCTTTTCGATTTCAGAAAAATTTTTGAAATATTCTGGAAAATCAATAAAACAGATACGTGAACTTTCAGTTTCAAATGTTTTGACGAAAAGTTTATTTTTACGAGCATAAACTTTCCAGTCTATTCGTTTGTAATTTTCGAATTGATTGTATTCCTTATGACCTAGGAAATTATCCGATTTTGAATCCAGTTGAGCCGATGTTAAATCTAGTTTTTTGCTAAGTTCATCTTCACTGCTATATGGAGGCTCTTGGCTGCCTTCGCGGGCCGGATAAACGTAGAATTTTTCTGCCCAACCAAGTCGTTTCCAGGAATAAAAAAGATTAAATGGAAACTTTGAAGATATATTCACTTTAGGATAGTCGTATTGACCTCGAAGACTTTTTGATAAATTTATTTCGACCGTCTT
The DNA here is from genome assembly GCA_964498705.1 of uncultured Bdellovibrio sp. Taxonomy (GTDB): domain Bacteria; phylum Bdellovibrionota; class Bdellovibrionia; order Bdellovibrionales; family Bdellovibrionaceae; genus UBA2316. Next base: position 42,315 of record CAZCHT010000003.1, read on the forward strand.
GAAGGAGCTCGGCGGAATTTCAGGAATGGTGGTTTTAACATCGTAGTCAGAAAATTCAATTTGAATAAATCGAGCATAGTATTTGGAATGATTGTTTTGCAGAGTAATTTTAATTGAGCCTGTTTCGTCTTGAAAAAAACTGCGAATAAAAAACTCAGAAATCACGACAGACTTGATATTGTTGTTCGTCAAATGCATGGCAATGAATAGGATGCTGGCGTAAAAGAAGGCGATCAGATAAATCAATTGATTCGCGTAGGTATATGCTAGTGCTATCAACACTAGAATGCCACTGCCAAAATAGAAACCAAATCGACTCGGAATGATGTACGGTCGTTTTTGTTTTTTTGATTTTGCCGGCGGGGTCCACCTAGATGGGAACTTTGGTGCCTTGAAGTATTTCTTCAGCCAACTTCTTTCCAACTTTGACTCCTTCGGATAGACCAAGGCGATGACTCATCACCGCAACGAAAACTTTTTGAACATCTTCCGGGATTACATGATCACGATCATGAATATACGCATAGGATTTAGCCGCTTTCGAAAGAGATAGTCCGCTACGTGTTGAAAGTGGCGGGTAGTTTTGATTTTTGCGGGTAAAATTAAGTAATTCGTATATGTACTCAGCAATAAGTGGAGATATAAAAACCTTACGAGCGTTATCTTGATGCATAATGATTTCGGCTTTAGAAACTAAGGTTTTTAAACTCTTCAAAGCTAAACGCGCATCCGATCCTTGAAAAATTTTAAGCTCTGAATTTTTGTTCGCGTAGTTGAGCTCAAATGCCATCAAGAAACGGTCGAGCTGGCTTTCAGGTAAACTAAACGTACCAACCTGTTGCTTAGGGTTTTGAGTGGCAATCAGGATGAATGGTTTCGGCAGGGAATAGGTATGTTTATCTTGTGATACTTCGAACTCTTCCATGGCTTGTAGCAGGGCACTTTGTGTCCTAGGATTGGCGCGATTTAATTCATCGGCCAATACGAGATGTGAAAACAGTGGGCCTTCAAAAAATTTAAATTCCTTTTTCTCAGGATCGTAAATGGAATTTCCAATAATATCAGAAGGCAATAAATCGTTGGTAAATTGAATACGTGAGAATTTGAAATCTAGTAATTTTGCCAGAGCTTGAACCAAAGTTGTTTTGCCAACCCCGGGAACATCTTCGATTAACAGATGCCCTTCGCTCAATATACAAGTCAGGGCTAACAACGTTTCTTCGTCTTTATCTAGAATGACTTCGCTAGCGGATTTTACAACGTTTTGGAAAATGGATTTCATCCATTTAATTAGACATTAAAACTACTACCACATCCACAGTTTTTTGTGGCGTTTGGATTATTAAAAACAAAGCCTTTTCCGTTCAGTCCACCCGAGTAGTCTAAAGTCATACCGATAATATATAGGTAGCTGCTCATATCAACTACGACCTTAGTATTGAACTGCTCAAATACTTTATCGCCAGTTTTCACTTCAGAATCAAAATCCATTTTATATGATAAGCCCGAGCATCCACCTTTCTTAACTTGAACGCGCAAGAAATGAGATACATCGCGACTTTCTTCAGACTTTAAATTTTCAATTCTTTTTGCAGCAGACTCGGAAATTTGAATCATAATCAATGGCTCCAGTGAGTGTCAGAATACCAAAAATGGTCCAGCCTTTCAATGCCTAAGTCAGCAGAGCTGACAGAGAACAATACCCTTTAAGTGGTACCTATTGGTTTTAAAGTTTTAAAGCGCTCTAAAGTCGTCTTAATATCCTCGGTCGTTGTGTACCGACCGACACTGAGGCGAAGAGTGCGCGACGCTTGTTCCGGAGTTAAACCAATACCTTTAAGGACGTGGCTGGCAGAAATTTTTCCAGTACTGCAGGCAGAACCGGTAGATACACCGACACCAGGAATGCGTAATGATAAATCGCCGCCCAAACGTTCTGGAAATGTAATCGAAAGGTTGATCGGACTACGTTGTTTGATATCGGCAGGCCCGTTGAGCTGAATGTCCGGGAAGATTTGCTTTAAGCCATTTAACAGCTGTTCTAGTAATTGATGGTAATGTTTTGTTTCATGATCAATGTTCGTTTGGATGATTTCACACGCTTTGCCAATGCCGACGATGCCGGGAACATTCAAAGTCCCTGAACGTTGGCCACCTTCTTGGCCGCCGCCAAGAAATAAAGGATCGATATCAACGAAAGGATCTTTGCGCCGTTTGAAAAGAACGCCCACGCCTTTGGGTCCATAAATTTTGTGTCCAGAAAAAGATAGTAAATCCACGGGTAGGTTTTTTAAGTCCATCGGGATTTTGCCGACGGCTTGAGTTCCGTCAGTATGAAAATAAATCTGATGAGCGCGCGCTAAATTACCGATGGCCACTACGTCGTTGATCGAACCCACTTCATTGTTAACCCACATGATGGAAATCAATTTCGTGTTGGGTTTTATCTTTGATTTGATATCTTCGACACTAACTAGACCTTGTTTATCGACGTTTAAGAAATCAACGTCAACGCCAAGCTCTTGCAAATACTTTAAACTGTTTAAAATAGAATTATGTTCAATCACGCACGAGATAATATGAATTTTCTCGCCCGGCGATTTACGTTGTAAATGATGAACCAATCCGAACAGAGCCCAGTTATTGCTTTCCGTGGCGCCCGACGTAAAGGTAATTTCCTTGTTATCGCAGCCAATAAGGTTTGCGACTTGAGACCGCGCCGTATTGACGGCTTTATCGGCGGCCCATCCCCAAGGGTGACCTTGTGATGAAGGATTGCCAAAATCATCTTTTAAAAATGAAATCATGGCATCAAGAACTTTTGGATCCACCGGAGTGGATGAATTATAATCTAAGTAAATCGAAGGACTAGTCATACTTGTTCATTATAGAGTCTTCCCGTAAAATTCATAGAGAAAAGGATCAAATGACACAACTTAGAATTACTCCCGTATATACAGGATCTAGACCTGCTGAAAGTTTTTTCAAATGGAAGAAATTTGATAGCGAAATTCTGGATAGTGAACAAAAATCCTTCTTTAAGCGCACGAAATTAGAGTTTCCCGATTTTTGGTCGTCGTTTTCAATCGATATCACGGCGAGTAAATATTTCCGCACGATCAACGGCAAGCAGGAATCGTCGCTTAAGGAGTTGGTAGAACGTGTAACAAAAAAACTAAAATTAGAATCTGTGAAGCAGGGTTATTTAGACACGAAAAATGCGCGGGTATTTGAAAATGAACTAAAATACATTTTGTACAGTCAGCGAGCTGCGTTTAACAGTCCCGTCTGGTTTAACCTAGGTGTTTTTAAGCAGCCTCAAACGTCAGCTTGTTTTATCCAAAGTGCCGGTGATTCACTAGAGGAAATTTTCGATTTGCTAAAGAACGAGAGTCAGATTTTCAAATATGGCTCTGGTTCTGGCAGCAATTTTTCCAACTTGCGCAGCTATCATGAAAAATTAGATACGGGTGGGTATTCCTCGGGATTACTGGCATTTCTAAATGTATTCGATACAGCCGCTGGTGCGATTAAATCAGGCGGTATCACTCGACGCGCAGCCAAGATGGTTATTGTGGATGTGGATCATCCTGAAATCGAAGATTTTATAAAATTAAAATCTCACGAAGAAGACAAAGCCGATGCATTGCTGAAAGCCGGATTTAAAGGTGATTTCGAAGGCGAAATTTTAGCATCGTTAAAAGGACAGAACGCCAATAATTCGGTTCGAGTCACTGATCACTTTATGAAAGCCGTCGAGCAAAATAAAGAATGGGCTCTACGGGCGCGAAAAAACAAAGCCGTGATCAAAACAGTAGGTGCCAAAGAACTTTGGCAAAGCATCGCCAAGGCAGCTCATCGCTGTGCAGATCCTGGTTTGCAATTTCACGATACGATTAATAAATGGAATCCGTGTGCCGAGTCGGATCAGATTTATGGATCAAATCCATGTTCAGAATTTATGTTCTTAAATGATACCAGCTGCAACTTGGCTTCGATAAATTTAATTCATTTTTTAGATGCCGATAATAAATTTTTGTTAGAAGAGTTTCAGCATACGATTAAAATTATTTTCTTAGCGCAAGAACTACTCATTGATTTCTCTAAATACCCTACGACCAAAATTGGCGTCAATTCGCATGATTTTCGTCCACTAGGATTAGGCTTTACCAACTTAGGATCGTTGTTTTTAAGGCTAGGTATTGCCTACGATAGCGATGAGGCACGCGCGTGGGCGTCGTTCATTACATCGTTGATGACTTCAGAAGCCTACATGAACAGTCATCAGTTTGCCAAAGTACGTGGCTCGTTTAAGCATTACAGAAAGAATAAAGCGAGCTTCACCCGCGTGATGAAACTACACGCTAAATCGAATGAGAAAATTGACTGGTCGTTGTTATCTCCAGGGTTTAAAGCCGTCTGCCACGGCAATTGGAAAAGTGTAGTTAGCCAGTCTGCCGGTAAAGGTTTCCGAAATGCTCAAGCCACAGTAATTGCGCCGACTGGGACAATTAGTTTTTTTATGAATGCCGAGACCACAGGGATTGAGCCCGAGTTTTCATTTATCAAATACAAAAATTTTGTGACAGGGAAGAAGGATAGTGCGGGAGTCAAAATTAAATTTGTGAATCAATATTTTGAACACGCATTAAAGACGCTTCAATACACACCACAAGAAATTGAAGTTATTAAAACAAAACTTTTGGATACTGGCTATCTAGACGAGAAATTGTTGAAGAGCATCGCTCATAAAAAAGTATTCCAAACGGCAGTGGGTAGCGATCCTATTTCGCCGTTAGCTCATTTAAAGATGATGGCGGCCGTTCAACCATTTGTTTCAGGTGCAATTTCGAAAACTATAAATTTACCTTCAACTAGCACAGTGGATGATGTCGCCGTTGCCTATCTGACGGCTTGGGAATTAGGTTTGAAATCTGTGGCCATATATCGAGATAAAAGCAAATTAGCGCAACCGCTAGAGCCTCTGGAAGGGCCGAAGTGCGGCGATTGCAATAGTCCGACGGAATTACGAGGCGGATGCTTTGTGTGTTTAAACTGCGGAACAAGTATTGCGTGCGGTTAGTTACTAGTTCTCTACATATCGAATGAATTGAGCGTTGTTTATGAAAAACATATCGACCAGTTCAGTTGAGGAATAGCCTAAAAGCGAGTTTTTCTTTTTGGGCGGATTTTCTTGAAGTTCTTTAACTTTTGCTTTTGTTAGTTCCCACGAATTTGGCTCAGTCGGAAGATACTTACTTAGTTCGTCAGCAGCCCCATGAAATAAATCGCTATTGGCCAATTGGTAAGCGTCATGAATCACCTTAAGTGTATTAAAGTATTCAACAAGGAGAGTTCCTAAAAGTGGTCCTGATAGTTTGTAGTTAGTTTCTTTTAATTTGGCATGGATTTCTAGATAGCTTGATTTCACGGCTGAATAGGGTATTGCTACTGTCGTTTTAATTGTTAAGGTAGGCGACAATGCCACGTCTTGAATATCTAAGCCAGAACAAACGAAGCCGTTCAAATTTTTATAGTTTTCGTTTCTATCTTTTTGAGTCAACCAAACAAATTGAATCTGTGACTGGAGATTACATTTAACTTTGCAGAAGTAATAAGACTCATCGTCGCTATTAGATAGTTCGGATATGTGTCCGGCACCAATTTCTTCAATTGCCTTTTTATTTCCATTCGCGCTTTTAAGGTCTTTTAGATAAATTTTAGAATCCACCAATGTGTGGCACTCGCCTTCAGCCAAAGTGGGTTCCGTCAAATGCTTGGTATCTATAACTTGCGCCTGCGAATAGAATGAAAGAAGAATAGATGAAATGAATATAAGGCTTAAAGTAGGTTTCATAAGGTCTGTTGTATCGTAAAACTAGCTTAGCCGTAATGTCTTAGTTCCGACAGGTGGAATTTACAAAAGGAACCTCTCGGGGCCGAGTTTTATCCCTTGATGATCTTAATAAACTCAGCAATTACTTGGATTTCATCGTCAGCAGCCCCCATTAATATTATGGGAGAAAATTTTGGATTTTCTGATACGAGGTGAATGATCGACATATCGTCGTCCTCAGACTGTCTAGATGGTGTTTGTCTTACATACTTTTTAATGACAAAGGATTCTCCTGTTTCAGAGTTTTTTAATCCTCGCGCTTGGATTAAAAAGATATGACCTTGCCGACTTCCCCCTGTGTACCTTCGAAATAGGCAAAGATCGCCATCATTAATTTTGGGTTGCATCGATTCCCCGCGGACGAAAGCGGCAAAATAATCAATGTTATCCGTTTTGAGCGATGCATCTACCCAACCGATGGGTACCACCTCGTTAAATGGTTCAGAGCTACCGAATTGTCCCGCAGCCACTTTTAACGGATAAAGGGGGACGTGTCGGGCCGGGCGGGCGGCTCCCTCCTCATAAGGGACAATGCGTGAGTCTTTATAAATAGAGTGTTCGGGATTATCTTTTAGAAAGGCAAAAAGGTCTAACAATGAACATCCGAGGACCTCCGCATAGCGGAGGAGAACTAACACCTGTGAGTCACTCAGGCCGCGCTCTAGACGATCGATAGTTCCCGGAGATAATTTATCACTTTCCTTGGCCAGCCGGTCAATAGACAGACCTTTTTGCTTACGAAGTTGGCGACAGTGTTGACCTAAAGACTTTAGAAATAAGTCATTCTTATACCGAGTCGTTTTTGTTTTTCCCATAACTTAGCGTATGCTATTTTTGATTGATATTATCCCTTATAAGGTATAAAAGTAATATCTTATAAGGGATAAGATTCGGCGTGAGAGGTTGACGTTTTCCGTGATCTTGGAAATCTGTCTGGGATGTTGGAACTGGTCTCAACAGTAAAGTAAGGAAGTAAGATGATTGGTTTAATTATGGATATTGAACTGAAAATTAAAGATGTTTTGAAAGACTTAATGAAAAAACGAGGAGAAACATTGCTTTCTCTTTCTCAGCGTACGGGTGTTCCCAAGTCAACTATTGCTGATTGGATGACGAATCGAACTCCCAACCCTATTCAGGCGGTGAAGATCGCGAAATATTTCGGAGTCAGTTTACATTTTCTACTTTTTGGATGTGAGGATACTCAAGATGCGGAAAATAAAATATCATTCGATGGAATTCTCGATGGGCGATTTGAAATTGATATTCGAAGGGTCAAAAAAAAGTGAATAAGGGGGAATTATGACAGCCAAAATTTTATTGGTGGATGACGATCCGGGCATGATAGAACTAATTGCCGAGCATATTGAAAACTGTTTTTCTGGCATCGAGTTGGTAACGGCTACCTCGGGCTACAACGCCATCAAAATTCTTCAAAATAATCGCAATTTTGAAATCATCATTGCCGACTACAATATGCCCGATGGTACCGGTGCCGATGTGCTTAAATACATTGTGCAAACTAAGCATCCTATTTTCATTGTACTTCATACATCAGATTTAAATCCTATGTTGCCGGGACAACTGGGCGATTTTTTTCTAGGAATTGTGCCGAAAATGAATTTCGATGAGTTAAATAGGATTCTAGTGAAATTACTTATTCAATAAAGTGAGTATTTTTAAGTGATTATAGAATCAACCCTTTTAAGACCACGCTGGCGACGGTGAAATAAATTACAAGTCCCGTTACGTCCACAATCGTGGCAACCCCTGGCGCCGAAGCCGTTGCGGGATCCAGATCAAGTCGCTTAAGAACGAAGGGTAACATGGAACCGCAAATGGTTCCCCAAAGCACAACACCTAAGATACTGAATGCGACTGTGAGAGCTACATAAAAGTAATGTGGACCATACTGGCTTTCTTTATTTGGCCACAACATAATACGAATGATACCAAGCGTGCCTAGGAATGTTCCGAGTGCTAAACCACTCAATAGCTCGCGGCTCAGGACGCGCCACCAGTCACGGGTTCGGACTTCACCCAGCGCCATCGCCCGAATGATAAGGGTCGAAGCTTGTGACCCTGAATTACCGCCGCTGGAAATAATTAACGGAATAAACAATGCTAGGACTACGGCACGTTCAATTTCTGATTGGAAAAATCCCATGGCAGAGGCTGTGAACATTTCGCCGATGAAAAGGATTCCTAACCAACCCGCGCGTTTTCTGATGAGTTCGAATAGCGAGATTTTCAAGTAAGGCGCATCAAGTGTTTCAACGGCACCTAGTTTTTGGATATCTTCTGTTGCCTCTTCTTGGATCGCAGAACTCACGTCATCGAACGTAACGATACCTTGCATTTGGCCGTCGTCGTTAATAACGGGTAATGCCATCAAGTTTTGCTGTGAAAAGATACGACCAATTTGTTCTTGATCGAGATTGACCGGAATTTTAATAACGTCGGCTTTCATAATGTCGCGAACCAATTTTGTCGGATTCGCTGCGAACAATTCGCGGAAAGAAGCTACACCCAGCAGAACTTGGTTGTTATCTAAAACATACGCATAGTAAATAGTTTCGACCTGAGTTTTAGCTTGAATGCGTAAATAACTGATAGCTTCGTCCACAGTCATTTCGGGACGCAAACGCGCGTATCGGGAACTCATCAAGCCCCCGGCGTTATCTTCGGCATAAGCGAGTAGTGCGGTGACTTCACGTCGAGTTTGTGGATCTAATAAGCTTAGAATTTCTTCGCGACTGTCTATCCCTAATTCTTGAATAATGTCAGCTACGTCATCGGGCGCTAATAAGCGAACCCATGAGCGTTTTTCCAGCGCTGCAAATTCAGAGATAAGTTCGGCTTGGTCATGTACGGTAAGACTTAAAAATAAATCTTCAGCTTCTGTGCGTGGCAGAGCCGCAAATTTTTGCCGACGTTCCCCAAAAGGAAGTGCCGTCCAAGATGTGGCTAGGTTGATAAGCTCATTCTCAGGCACTTCTTCCAGCATATGAATATTTTCTTCGCTATTTTCTAACGAATCGCTGTTCTTATTAAGATCCTGATTTTGGTTATCTTCCATCGATTCTTCTTTCGGTATTTCATCGCGGCAGCTTGAGATTTTTTTAGATTTAATAACAGATAGTTAGGGGGGACTACAAGCATGAATTCAAGTCGGACGTGCATCCTCAAATTTTTTAAATTCTTCGATGATCTCTAGAGCTGGACCTATTTTGCGAATCTCACCCTTGTCGAGCCAAACGATGCGATCACATTTTTCAAGTGTCGATAGCCGATGGGCAATGATGATCACCGTGCGATCACTAAAGAACTCTTCAGTGGCGCGAACCATAAGCTCTTCTGAGTGCGGATCAACCGAACTTGTCGCTTCATCCAAGATGACAATCGGAGCCTTTTGTAGAAGGGTGCGCGCTAAACATAATAATTGTTTCTCGCCCACGGACAGGTTTTTGCCACGTTCTTCAATTCGTGAGTCCAACATGAAGGTTTCTTGAGTCGAAGCCACGTAACCCACTTGCACTAAGGTCTGCATCAGGTCCGATTCACTGAGCTGCTTGAGTGGATCCAAGTTTTCACGCAAGGTTCCTTGAAACAACACAGGATCTTGAGAAATGTAAGAGTAGTTGAAGCGATAGGTAGTCAGATCAATATCGACAATGGGTTCTTTGCCATTGATAAGTATGCGACCTTTTTCATACGGATAGAGCAAGAACAGTGATTGGATTAAGCTCGTTTTGCCAGAGCCCGTACGCCCAATGATTCCGATTTTTTCACCGAAGTGAATTTTTAATGAGATGCCTTTTAAGACCCACGGTAGTTCAGTTGAATAACGAAACCATAAGTTTTCAAGCGTCAAATCACCTGTGCCGCGCGCACTTGTTTTTGATTGAGGTGCTCTGAGTTTTGAAAGCAACTCTGGTGAGCGAATCAGTTCTGGCAATTTAGCCAAATAATCTGGGTCTTGGCCGTACTCTAATTCTTTGTTCAGATATTGTGACAAGCGTTCGACTCCGATAATGCCTTCTTCGAGCTGTGCTAACCACTCGAAGAACATTTGAATCGTATTACCAGAGTAAACAATAAGACCAAAGGACGCGCCAATGGCACCTGCCGAAATTTTTCCATCTTTGATTAAATAAAAGGACATCACGCCCACTATCAATAACAGTAAGCTGCTGAGCGTGTTCATTTGAAATGAAAACTTCATGATCTCAATGTTAGTTTTAAGACGTTGATTCACATAATAAGTGTCCAGAAAATCAAATCGATCGCGGAATGATTTAGATCGGCCACTAATTTTGATAGTAGTTGCGCCTTGAGTGCTTTCTGCAAAGTGAGAAATAGACGGTGAACGACTTGCCGATAGAGCACGACGTTCATTGCGAAGTTTGTGAATGTTTTTTTTATAAATGAAAAGATTTAGAAATATAATAAATACGAGCGGAATGGCAAAATAGTAGCTCGACGCAACGATCAGAATCAAAATACAAATTAGATCGAAAATGATAGACAGAAATTCCGCAAGCGGTCCACCGAACAATCTGAAAACGGTGCCGTAGTCTGACGAAAAGCGTGTGATAATTCGTCCCGCAGGGTTTTCATCAAAGAAGCGAATGGGAAAACGAGAGGTTTTAAATGTAACCCAGTCGTAAATGGATGATACCGCGTAGGCTGAGTATCTTGAAAACAAGATACGAAAAAATAATGTAAACGCGAAACCAACTGCACACATGATCGAAAGTAGAACAAGATAGTCATCATGGCCCCAATTGGCAAACAACGCATGCTGTGTGCACTGTGCAGGCGCTTTACAAAGCGAATCGACCCAGTATCAGATGATATTAGCTTGGCCTAAAATTAAAATTCGCCCCGCTAAACCCAAGAACAAAGCAAATACCAGAGCCGTACGATACGGACGATAGGCTTTGGATAATGTATCGTACACGGCGCGAGAAAACTGTTTGTTCGATGATTCGGATTTTTCTTCGAACTTCACGTGTTGTCTCCGTTCTCTATTTCAACAAAATCTGGTGAAGTAGCTTCCGCAAGTTGATTGCAAAACAATCGAAAGTCCGCATCTTTGTTGAGTAGATCTGAATAGGAACCGGAAATCTTGATGCTACCGTTTTTCATAAAATGAATAACGTCAGCAGCGATCAGTAAATTTAATCGGTGAGTCGTCATGATAACGGTTTTGTTTTTCCACACACCATTCACTAGCTGACTAAAGATCAGGTGTTCGGTCTCTGAATCGAGCGCGCTGAAGGAATCATCTAGAACTATAATATCGCGATCATCAAAAGCCGCACGGGCGATGTTTATACGTTGCTTTTGGCCACCGGATAAGTTTACGCCTCGTTCGCCGAATTCAGTATCAAGACCATTCTCTAATACGGACATGTCTTTCTTGAACTGAGCATGAAGAATAGCTTCTGTGACCTTATCATCGCAATCTTTCGGAGAATCGTATTGCAGGAATATATTGTCTCGCAATGTCGTTGAAACAATTAAACCTTCTTGAGGGACGTAACTAAAGACGTTCCGGAAATCATTCGTGGTGTTAGTCAGTAAACTGCGATTGATAACATAACGATCCCATTCACAGTTCGTTTCGCCTAGTAGCGATAGAAGCAGCATGCTTTTTCCACTGCCAACTTCGCCGACGATCATGGCATGTTGCCCTTTTACTATGTTTAGCGAGTCCACATTTAGAATGTATTGATCTTGAATCGATAGTTTTAAATTTTTCAATTCTAAAATATTTTTCGAAGCTATTGGAATTATCTCGGCCTCGCGTGAATCGAATTTGTTTTTTGCAGAAAGAAACGTTTCAATACGTGCGATACTTGTTGCCGCATCAAAAGCGAATGTAAAGAACCAGGGCATTTGCCGAAACGGCCGGGTCAAGAAAACACCTAGAATCCATAATAGAGCGAATATCTCGCCCGGACTGAGTTCACGTTTATAGTACAGTACCAGCAACCCTAATGTGACAATGTTCACGATAAATGTGAAGGACGACGAGATTGAGTTCATCATCTGACCGTTGGTAACCATTTTGATGCGGTTTCTGGTTTCGACTTCGCGTTTGTCGATAATTTTTTGTTCAATAATTTCAACCCAGCCTAAAATTCGAAGGGTACGAATATTTTGAACCCATTCATTCACAAAGCCCAATCGTTCAGCCGCGAGTGTTTTAAATCGGTAGAAAAATTTAGATTGGCGAAAAGCCAATGCTGTATTCAAAGCCGTAATTCCGAAAACCACGGCCAATGTAAAAGCGATCGGTGTATCGAAAAAATTTACGAGCACGAACGGAGTAATCAAAAGTGGAAAAAATGTCGACGAACCTGATGGCAGAGTTTGATCTAGATAAACGGTGGCGCCAGACACATCTGTTGCATAGAGAGAAACAATTTCTCCAAGCGGCCGCTTAGTCATAGTATCGAGTTTTAGCGAAAGCATTTTGTCATAGATTTTCTCGCCAATTTTTTTCTGCATGAACAACGCTTCTTTAACGCCAATGTAGTTGGTCAGTTGATTCAATAGCTGACTCAGCACCAGAAAAAAAACAGCTAAGAACAAATAAGGCAGTGGGCTGTCAAACCTCAAAAAACTGGGCAGATAACTATGGTCATAAATTATGAAATCGATAAAACCTTTTTGAAAGTACGGAGATAGAATTCCTAAAAAAGCGGCCATCATAGATGTGCCCAGAATCATTAATCGATGGGGAAGTCGATTCAACAAAACATATTTAGTTAAGGAGCTATACTCGCGCATGACGTCTCAACCAGCCTGTGAACGTATAACGAGGTTTGTGGGCCGTAAGAACCTCATGGTGAAACAGATCACTACGAAATAACACAAATGTGCCACCACGTGGTTCGATCTGTTTTAGTTTATTATCCGGGCGTCCTGGTTCATAGAGAACAAGTTCGCCGCCGTCTCCAGGTTGCCAATTGGGATTTAAATAAAAAATAAATGTGAACAGGCGGTGGTTCTCGCCACTCGCATTATCAATATGTTTTCCGTAACTGGCGCCTGCAGGGTAAATAGAAAAGTGGGATTCGATTTCATCAGCAGGCATACGAAAGTGGTTTTTCAAAGCGGCACGTAAATCATCGAGCCAATGGCCAATGTCTTGAGTAAGGCCAGAAAATTCAGCCAACCAAAATATTTTATCAGAACGAATTTCTGCGTTTTTGTGTCCTTGTTTACCGATAGTCGAGTCTCGAAATTGGTTAGCCGCATTCAGTTTTTCAATATAGTCGTTCCAGTACATAACACTGCCCGTGTCGAGAAATGCATCACTTGTGTAGAATCCTGACTCTTCGATCTGTACCATAATTTCTTTCAGCCTATCGTTTGATAACTTGTGGCAGAAATGTGGCCAATTTAGAGCGGGGGACATGATAAATATCTTTCACTTAGGAGGTTGAAGGACTATAATAGCAATAAAAATGGATAGAAGAAAGTTTTTAAAAAATAGTTTGAGTTCAGCAACCGCTCTAAGTCTGCCGCTAGGTCTGCTTAGCGTGACTGGTTGCGCCGCACTTGATCGCTATTTTGAAATCGAAAAATCTGACTACGCAAAGGAAGTTCTTATCTTTGGCGGTGGGGTTTCTGGTTTAAGCGCTGCCTACTTTCTGAAAAAGAACGGCATTCCTTATCGTGTATTTGAGGGTTCTAGTCGTATGGGCGGACGGGTGCTATCACAAAGGTTTCCAGCTCCGGTCATGAGTATTGACCTGGGCGCTCGCTATGTTGATTCAATGGATCAAGACGCTATTGAGCTAATAAAAGAAATGAACGTTGATTTAGAAGAAGCTCCTATTCAAAAGAATGCTTATTTTTTCTGTATGAACAAAGAGGTCATGTCGTATAAAACCATTTTGGCCACCTATTCGCCCACCGTAAAAGCCTGGAACAAGGAATTAGCGCGTATACGAAAGCTAACAGATCAGCTAGCGAATGAGCCATATAGTGAAGAGATCGTGGGGCAATTGGCCTCGTATGACAAGATTTCGTTTTCCGATATTGTGAATGATTCAAAGTTAGATTTTAAGGGTCGGTCTATTTTTAAAAGCTGGGCTGAGATGCATTTTCAAAAAAAGGCGACAGAGATTTCGTTTCTAGAATGGTTATACCATTTTGAAAAACTAACTCTATCAAGCAAGAAAATGTATTTACCTAATGGGATGGCTCAATTCGTAGATATTTTAAGTCAGAGAGTCAGCGGCGTAATTCCTAACTACAGTATGCAACAAGATTCTAAATTGGTCGAGATCAGCCGCCAGCAGGAACGCTGGGTTTGCCATATCCAAACTAAGGACGGCTTAAAAAAATTAAGTTCACCATTTGTAATTTTGGCTCTTCCATTTAATCAGATTAAGTACATCAAAGGTATCGATCAAGTATTCACCAACAAAAATTTTAAAAATGCCATTCAGCAGGCGCAATTCAAAACGAGTTATCGATTGGTATACAAAACCGCTCAAAAATCATCAAAAGAAAATGGCCAGTACCATTTTTTCGAAACAAATCGATTTAAAGTCACCAAAGAAGATCATGTTTATACTGTCGATTTAGAAACGCCTGCGGAAGCCAATGACGTTAATGTTATGAAGGCACAAATGTCTGCCGTTTTTGGGTTGAAAGATTTTGATGAGATTAATTTTTATTCTTGGACTCAGCATCCTCAAGTGAATGGCAGTGAATTAAAGTTAAATGCCAATGCGTTGTTGTCGATCAAAAAAGCATACTTAGAAAACTGGGATCGAATGACGTTGCAGTTAGTTGGTGACTATCTTATTTCGCCGGGGGGCGCCAATTTAAATGATTGCATAAGAACGGCCCGCAGAGCTTCTAAGAGCCTGATGACTCAAGTTCTTGAAAAAGAATGGACTTAGGATCACACGATTAGTGGGCAGTCCGGATGGCTCCTGATGATTTTAATTTTTTGTATTCATCTTTTAGTTGCTTCATTTCATTTTCGAGAATTCGAATTTTATATTCGGCTTGATCTAGTTTAGTATTTAAGGTCAACAAATCTCGTCGGTTCAAATCCGGAAGGTCCGGCATCTTTTGTTGCTCTTTAGTGGCGGAATCTATGGGATGATCTTCCATAGTTGGATCTAGTTTTCTCATTTCATTATATAGCTTTTGTCGACTAGTTATAAGAGAGTTTGTATTTGTCAAAACCTCTGCATTTGTGTCGTCAGCTTTCATTGCCGCACTTATTTCAAATACTTTTTTAGCGTTTTTAACAAGATCACGCGTATCATCGTATGAGGGGGGGAATTTCTTTTGAATCAGGCTCATTGCGATCACTGATAAAACCACGGTGACGATTATGGATTTGAGTATGCTTAAAAGCAAATCTGTCATGAACTTCATTCAGTCCTCACCTAAATCAGGCCATTATGGCGAATATATACGGTTTTGAGTTTGTAAAAATGTAAACTATTCAGGTGAAATTGAAAAGTACTTTGATCTGTCATTGTTAAACTATACAACACAGAAATGAATATCAAAAAAGAAATTTTAAGCCATGTACTACCTTCGCCCCACCATGAAGATTCTGAATTTAGCTCTGAAGAAAAAGTAGAAAAAATTAAAGATCATTTCACTGAAATTATGAGGATCCTCGGCCTTGATCTAACAGACGATAGTTTGAAAGACACTCCGAAACGGGTAGCCAAGATGTATGTGAACGAAATTTTTAAAGGTTTGAATACAGCAAACTTTCCAAAGATCACGACGATTGAAAATAAAATGCAGTATGACCAAATGATTGCCGTAAAAAATATCGATTTGATTTCGTATTGCGAGCATCATTTTCAGACGATTCAGGGAAATGCGACGATCGCCTATATTCCAAGTAAAAAAGTGATCGGCTTATCTAAGATTAATCGTATTGTCGATTTTTTCTCACGTCGTCCACAAGTACAAGAACGTTTGACTAAACAAATTGCCGACTGTCTGGAGTACGTATTAGATACTCCCAATGTAGCAGTGTATATCAATGCGAAACATTTCTGTGTGATTGCGCGCGGGATTGAAGATGCTAATTCGACGACGATTACGACTGATTTGCGCGGTGATTTTAAAACGCGCGCAGAAACACGTAAAGAGTTTCTGCAGAACTGTCATTAATGAAGCCCTTTGGGGTTACAAAAGGCAAAAAAAAAGCTACGCATTTCTGCGTAGCTTTTGAGCTCTTCCTGAGGGAAGAAAACAATACTATTGTTTTGCTTCTTCAGCTTTAGCGTCAGCTTTTGCTTTAGCTTTTTTGCCTTTTTTAGCTTTCTTTTCAGCTTTTTTCTCAGCGTGTTCAGCACCGTGAGCAGCATCTTTAGGAGCTTCAACTTTTTGTTCAGCTGGAGCTGTAGTAGCAGGAGCTGTAGCAGTTCCTTCGTTAGCAAAAGCAACAGTAGCCATAACAGATACTAAACCGATTAGTAATGATTTCATAAGATCTCCTTATATAAAGTCCTTAATTAGACTCTTTGTTGATGAAGTTAGATTACGCCATCTCAATAAAGACCATATTAAAACCAAATTAATTATTTTTAATCTTGAATTGAAACTCAGCACCTCTGGGGTCCAGGTTGTTGAATTCTATAGCAGATTTGTGAAGATCGCTTATTTTTTTGACAATCGCTAGGCCCAATCCATAACCCGACATTTGACTCATTTCCGGAGCGCGACTGAATCTCTCGAACAGTATCGGCGCCATTGTGTGTGAAATGCCAGGGCCTTCGTCTGCGACTTTTACAATCGAATAGTCATCTTCCCATATCAAGTCGATACGAATCTGACTGTTTGGAGGTGAGTACTTCATCGCATTTTCAACCAAGTTGTAAAATAAATGTCGTAGTAAATCGGGATCGCCAATGACTTTGGGGCTCGCATGATCGTTGTCGACAATGTTGAAAACGATTTTTTGCTGATGAAGCTGGGCACGTTTTTGCAAAGTAGAAACTACCTTTAAAATAATTTCCTCTAAGTGAATGCTTGCGAACAGCTTAACATGCAAACCAGCATCTAACCGTGCCAACAAAAGCATGTCCTTGATAATATCAATTAAATGATTCACTTCAGTTTCTTGGCCAACTAAAAACTCTTTGGAATCGCTGTCGAGCTGTGGTTGGTTAAGTCGTGCTTCCAGAGAGGATTTTAAAATTGTCAGAGGAGACAAAAGTTGATGAGACGCATCCGCGACAAATCGCTCCTGACTCTGAAACGATTTTTCAATGCGGTCGAGCATTTGATTCATTGTCAGAGCTAACTGACGAAACTCATCGCGAATAGGGCTGACGGGGACACGTTCAGATAATACATTGGCCTTAATACCGTGTGTTTTAGTGATGATTTCACGCACGGGAATCAACGCTCGTCCTGCTAAAAAATACCCAAGAAGCATGGAAATTAAAATCGCTAGAGGAATACCGAACTGAATGACTTGAAGTCGGTTATCAATTTGTGTTTCAAGTAGAGTTCGGGGCGCCAATACTTGAAGGAAATGTTGTGGGTTCTGATTTTCAATCGGAAAGGTAATTAATCGATACGAGTCGGCTTCTGACTCGGGTAGCTTGCCAATATCATAAATAGTTTTAAACGTTACATCTGTTCCGGATTTAATTTTATCGAGCTGATCTTCAAATGGCGGTTGGTAATTACCTAAATTTCCAAATTGGCTTAGAATCTTACCAGCGCGGTTACGCAGTAAAATGCGAGTCGTGCCCAATGAAAACGGCAGAATTTTTTGCTGGTCTAATTCAATGCTACCCACATTGATCGGGCCGTGACTGATTTGGCTCTCTATCGATTCGCTGATGTCGATGCAGTAATTGTAAAGGGCATCGTCAAAATCACGTTTAAGAGCATCAATGGAATAGTCAAAAACAAGTAAGTTGAACGAGATCGTGGTGATCCCAAAAATAAGTGCGAAAATAAGCGTCAGGCGGACGCGAAAATTCATAAAAATAAATATTCGGCGGAAAAGGTTAGTTAACCAACCGATAAGATTTTTCAATTGGCAGACTCGCTAGGGTCATCACTTTTTAAAACGTAACCAACACCAATGACCGTATGAATTAATTTGGTTTCAAAAGGCGCATCGAGTTTCTTTCTGAGCATGTTTACATATACATCGATAACATTGCTTTCTGAATCAAAGTGAACGTCCCAAACGTGTTCGGCAATCGATGTACGGCCCAACGGACGATTGGGATTTCGCATGAAATATTCAAGCAAAGAAAACTCTTTTAACGTAAGTACAATTTCTTTTTGCGCCCGGTGAACTTTACGTAAAACTAAATCCATTTCTAAATCTGCAAAGTTTAATTTTGTATTAAGAACCTGCGTAGACGAACTTTGACGCCGTAGCAACGCTCGAACACGCGCCAGTAATTCTTCAAATGAATACGGTTTTGTCATATAGTCATCAGCGCCTGAATCTAGGCCCAAGATTTTATCTTTTGTGCTGGAAAGAGCCGTTAGCATAAGAATTGGGGCGTTTAAACCATCACGTCGTAAATGACGGGCTGTATCGATGCCACTTTGATCCGGCAATCCAACATCTAGAATCACTAAGTCATACTCTGATGAACTGCAGTAGGATTCAGCAGATAAGCCAGATTCGGCTACGTCAACAGAGTAACCGGATTCAGTGAGGCCCTTTTTTAAAAATTGGGCCATTTTTGCTTGATCTTCAACAACTAGGATTCGCATTATTTTTTGAGGATATCATCCAAAACAGAATCCATGTCACTTTTTTTCTTCTCGACGGCTTTGATTTCTACTAACTCAACGCTAGTGATAGCATCGTCATTGACTTTAACAGTGACGTTTTGATTTTTATTTTTTTGGCTCTTAATCAGTTTTTCCTTGAAGGCACCCAGGTTTGGGCCCTCTTTCAAAATGTAGGGGCCTTTGTTTTTTCCATCAAAGAAAACTTCAATCGTGTCTGTTTCTCGAATTAAATTAACGTGGCCAGAGAATGATTTGATAGAGTCTTCTTGTTCATAGATGTCGGCGCTCATAGCTTTGGCTTTTTTAGGCATGCCTTCTTCGTTGCCGCCGTCCTTTGGACTTTCTTGTGCGTTCACAGCATTCAGAGGAAAAAGCGAAACGATAAAAATGAACGTAATCATAAGTCGTCTCAAAATGATACTTGATGCGAGCATAATTCCCCCTAAACCAGTACTCTTGAGTGTATAACAATACCTTTGGTATAAAAAGTAATATTTGAAGACAGCCGAAAGATACTATAGGATATAGGTAATTAAAACTTAAGACGTTTTAGAGGTTGTTATGAATTTAGGATGGACAGAAATTCTTTTAATTGGTGGTATCGCATTGTTAATGTTTGGTCCGTCACGACTTCCTGGTTTGGGAAAGTCTTTAGGTGAAGCCATCCGCGGATTTAAAAAAGGTCTTAGCGAAGACGAAATCCAGGCTAATGCGCGACCTGTAAATGATCAAATTCCATTTGATGGAAAAAACCCATCAAATCCAACGGAAAACAAATCAAATACCTCGACACCGAATGAAAAAACCCATACTTAGTAGGGGATGGTTAAACTAACACAGACAGTTCAAAAGGGTGGCTGTGCCGCAAAGGTAGCTGCTACTGAACTACGTTCAATTTTAAATCAAGTACAATTTCCAAATGCGCATGCCGAGCTTTTAGTTGATGGTCGGCATTTCGATGATGCTGCTATCTACAAAGTTAACGACGAATTATCATTGGTTCAAACGTTAGATTTTTTTACTCCCATTTTAGATGATCCCTTTATGTTTGGCCAAGTGGCCGCTGCCAATGCTTTAAGCGACGTGTACGCCATGGGTGGATTGCCAAAAACAGCGATGGTTATTTTAGCTTATCCGATAGCCACATTTGAAAAAAACTGGGTCGTGGCTTTACTTCAAGGCGTCGCGGACAAAGTTAAAGAAGCGCAAGCCAATATTGTTGGTGGCCATACTATCGATGACGATACATTAAAGCTGGGTCTTTCTGTGACGGGCTACTGTGACACTCAAAAGTATTGGACTAATCAAAATTGCAAAGACGGCGATGTACTGATTCTGACTAAATGTTTAGGAACGGGAACACACACGGCCGCGCTTAAACGTCAGTTCGTGAACGAAAGTGAAATCATGGATGTCGTTAATTCTATGAGGCAGCTAAACTCTGTTCCGTCTATGCTGAATTCGAAATTATATTCAGCCGTTCATGCGGCTACGGATATCACTGGTTTTGGTTTTGCTGGTCATGCTTTTAACATGTCCAAAGCGTCCGATAAATTATTCGATATTAATTTTTCGCAAGTCCCATTGTTTGAAGGGACGTTAGAATCTTTAGATCGTGGCTATCTAACGAAAGCACATAGAACAAATCGCGACTACGTCAAGGACTCGGCCAATCTTTCAGCGTTACAAGAGCTTGAAATATTGGCCTTATGTGATCCGCAGACAAGTGGCGGGTTATTGTTGTCGGTTGACCCTTCTCATGCTGACGAAGTTTTAAAGGAAGTTAAAACTCAATTTCCTCATTCACGTATTATTGGAAATGTGAAATCCAAAGACGCCAAAGAATTTTTGAGATTTTCCTAAATGTCTATATCTGACGGATTTGTTGAAGAGAGCGAGATTTTAGAGCTGGTTCGGCTAGGACACAGATGGATCGACGTTCGAGCACCCGTTGAGTTTGTCAGCGGATCAATTCCGAATGCTATCAATTTGCCCATCATGAATGACGACGAACGACATTTAGTGGGATCGTGCTTTAAAAAACAGGGTCGGGAATCGGCAATTCATTTGGGTCATAAATTAGTCTCTGGCGAAAATAAAGAGCAGAAAATAGAAGCTTGGGTGGCAGAGTTTAAAAAGCAAGCTCCGAATATTTCCCTA
Organism: uncultured Bdellovibrio sp.; assembly: GCA_964498705.1. Taxonomy (GTDB): domain Bacteria; phylum Bdellovibrionota; class Bdellovibrionia; order Bdellovibrionales; family Bdellovibrionaceae; genus UBA2316. Next base: position 63,148 of record CAZCHT010000003.1, read on the forward strand.
TTTTGCTTTCGCGGCGGCTTGCGGTCGCAAATTTCTCAGCAGTGGATGCAGGATCGTGGCGTATCGATTCGACGCGTACGTGGCGGCTATAAGCTCATGAGAAATTTGATGATTCAGCATATGAAACAGAAAATCGGAACTTCGACGGTGCGTTTGATTTCTGGACCGACAGGCAGCTGGAAAACACATTTTTTACAATGGCTGTCGGAAAATAACCATCTATCTTTGGATTTAGAGAAACTTGCGGGACATCGAGGCTCGGCTTTTGGTAAACAGGGTGATCAGCCCGCGCAGATAAATTTTGAACACGCGATAGTAAAATGTATGCTTGATCGGGATAGTGAATATGCCAGTAAACCCCTCTACCTCGAAGACGAAAGCCGATTAATTGGCCGCTGTGTTCTGCCAGATTATTTTTTCGAGAAAATGCGTTCGGCTCCCATTTTGTGGATCGATGAACCCTTTGAACAACGGGTTGAAAATATTTTTTATGATTATATTGAAACGACTGAGATCGTCCTAAGTCAAGAACCGCAGCGAATTCAAGCGGTGTACGACCGGTATAAACAATCACTGACCGAAATAAAAAAACGGTTAGGGCTAGAGAAATATTTTGGAATCATGAAAGATATTGAAAGTTCGGAAGCCGACAGTTTGGTGCACAACCGGCACGACTCTAACCGGGTTTGGATTCAGAAACTGTTGAAGAATTATTACGATCCGATGTACTTAAGCAGCTTAGAGCGACGCAAAGCAAGCGTACTAATAAAAGCATCTACAGCAGAAATTAAATCATTTCTCGCGCAGTAATATTTGAAAACGATTGTTTTTAAATTCCCAACGGAAAAACAGAAATAAAACGGCCGCGCTCGTAAAGAAAAACGCGAGCACAGTGTCTAGATTCACCACTTCTTTAAAAACTAAAAAAGCGGCGAGGGCGGATATTGTGGGTTCTAAAAGTTTTCCGCAGCTCATCCAGTTGATGTTTAAATAATTCATCAAGTAAGAAAATAGAGCGTGACCCAAGAACGTGGGAATAAGGATGGTTCCGAGTAGAGCCATCCAGGCTTCGCTGCTGTAGCCAATCAATGGCGTGTGCAAAGTTGTGGACGTGGCTAAAAAGCACAAGGCGCAAACGAAATATATGCCGATGCTAAAATTCCAGTTGTTCATTTTCTTGCGACTCTGTTTCGAAAACAACGCGTAGATAGAATACAATGCGCCCGAGGCCAGTGCGCTGGCTTCACCGTGCCATGAATCTAATCCCAGACTTAGACGACTACGTAATAGAAAATATAAGCCGGTGAAGGCGAACATATAGGAAAACGCGACATTTTTTTTCAAGGGTTCGTTGAATGCGAACTTGGCGCCAACCGCGGTAAATAGGGGATTCAGTGCAAATAGAATCATACAATGCGCTACCGACGTATTTTGAGCTGAATAGGAGTAGGACCATAGATGTAAGTAAAAAAAGACGCCGGTTATGACCACCCATTTTCCGTTATTCAGGATATCTGCAACGATATATTTGGCGGAGTCTTTGTACGCTCTAAAACCAAGCAACAATAGACTCGCACCAATCAGGCGCCAAAAACCAAGAGTCTCGGGAGGTATTCCGCTTAATTTAATCAAAACAGCGGATTGTGAGAGGCTAAAAATAGAAAGTATATAGATGGCGTAGTGAAGCATAGGCTCTATGACTGTAACCGCATTGTCGCTAAAAGTTAATTAAGATTTTTACTTGGACAAAGGCCAAAATAAATATTCTATCTAGAGTAATGAATTCAGTAAGCACATCGTCTAAAATCAAGGTGGGCGTGGTCGGGGCCCGAGGTTATTCAGGCCAGGAACTTTGCCGTTTATTAACTCAACATTCCGGCGTTGAACTTGCCGCTATTTTCTACAACGAAGGCAAGCCATTTACTCTTTGGAATCAGTTTCCTGAAGTCGAGCGTTTAGCGAAAGCTCGTCATTTGACGGAACCAAAAAGTTACGATTTGGGCAGTTTCTTAGCGTCCACTGAGAAATTGGACGTGGTATTTCTAGCCACGCCCAATGAAGTGTCGCTTGAACTAGCGGACAAGTTTTTACATCGTGGTATATCCGTGATCGATTTGTCGGGGGTTTTCCGATTGAACCAAGTGGATGCGACTGTCAGCCAAAGTCTGTATCAAAAGTTTTATTCGATTGAACACAATCAGCCGAAAGCGCTAAAACAGGCTCGTTATGGTTTGCACCCGTTTAACAGCAAAGCCATTGGCGCATTAAAAACTGAAAAGCCGTTCTTGGTGGCTAATCCCGGATGTTACGTCACGTCGGTGTTAATGGCCATCATTCCGCTTCTGCAGCAGGGATTGATAGATGAAAAATCTATTATTGTTGATGCTAAGTCGGGCGCATCGGGCGCGGGGAAGAAGGCTAACGAAAACTTGTTGTTTTCAGAATTGTATAGCGATTTCTACCCGTATAAAGTTTTACAACATCAGCATGTTCCTGAAATGGAAATGTATTTAGATATGTTTTCAAAAAAAGGTTCCAAAGTCGTATTTACACCGCACTTACTGCCAGTGTTTAGAGGCATTCTTTCAACGTGTTATGTGAAATGGTCCGACAGCGTGCGCAGTCTTTCTGTTGATGAGAAAAAAATGCGAGTCAGAAAAGCTTACGCTGCAGTTTACGAAAATTATCCATTGGTAGAGTTTGGAGACATGAAAGAAATGCAGAAGAAAATATCGGTGAAAGCCATTGCCAGCACGTGTTTAACTGCCATTGGTTACGATCTGGATGCAGATAACTTGATTGTATTTTCGGCTATAGATAATTTGCTGAAAGGTGCAGCCTCACAAGCTGTCGAGAATTTGAATAGTATTTATGGGTTTCCCCAATCTGAAAGTTTGCTTTAGCGGGAGTCGTTATGTCGATTGAATCAAATTTGAATATCACCAAGTTGCCTCAAGGTTTTAAGGCCGCCGGAATTAACTGCGGTGTCAGGCGATATCGTCCAGACTTGGCGTTGGTATTTTCTGAAACGCCGTGTGTGGCTGCTGGCGTGTTTACTTTGAATGAGTGTAAAGCCGCGCCTGTTGTTTATTGCCAGGCTTTGGTTCCTAGCGATTCCATTCGCGCTATTGTAACCAATTCGGGTCAAGCCAACGCGGCCACCGGTCCAGAAGGTGTTGAAAATAATTTAAGAATGGCGGCTGGGCTCGCAAAAGAATTGGGTTGTTCAGCTAATCAAGTGCTGACGGCTAGTACTGGGGTTATCGGTCAGCAACTAGCTATCGAAAAAATTGTTTATGGTTTTCCTGAGCTTGTTAGACGTGCTACTAACGACGCTGACTTGTTTTCACTGGCAATTTTAACTACTGATTTGGTTCCCAAAACAGCATCCAAAGAAGTCTCATTGTCGGATGGTCGCATTCGTATCACTGGCGTCTGCAAAGGCTCGGGCATGATTCATCCGAATATGGCTACAATGTTAGGTTATATTTTTACAGATGTCGTGTTAACACCCGAGCTCGCTCAAAAATACTTGAAACGCGCCGTTGATTTGAGTTTCAACAGAATTAGTGTGGATGGTGATTGTTCAACTAATGATACGGTATTCTTGATGGCTAACGGAAGTTCCAGCGTCGCACTTAAAAATACATCAGACGAAGAAATATTTTTCCAAGGTTTAGTGGATGTATCTCAAGCCTTAGCGAAAAAAATTGCTATCGACGGAGAAGGTGCAACAAAGCTGATTGAAGTTACATTGCACGGTTCACCGACTCAAGAAATTGCAGACAAGGCGACTCGCGGAATTACAGTTAGTCCTTTGATCAAAACGGCGATTCATGGAGAGGATCCTAATTGGGGTCGTATTTTGGCTCGCTTGGGTGCCGAAGGTGTTCCTGCTGCCGCCATTGAAAAGATGGTTTTGCGCGTGCAAGGGCAAATGCTATTTGAAAATGGTCGGCCAACCACATTTGATCGAGCCAATGTGCGCGAACTTTTAAAGTCAAATGTAGTAAAAATTGAAATCGAGCTTAACTCGGGCCATTTTAAATCGGTCGCTTGGGGCTGTGATTTATCGAAGAAATACGTAGAAATTAATACGGAGTACACAACATGAAACGTGATGAATTGTTGGTTATTAAATTGGGCGGTGCCTCTTTAGAAAGTGAAACTGTTGTTCAATCGCTAGCCAAAGACGTCAAAAAACTTCACGATCTAGGTTATACGATGTTGCTCATTCATGGCGGTGGACCGGCGATCAACGCCGCACTGACAGAACGAAATATCATATGGGAATTTGTAGACGGACAAAGAAAAACAACGCCAGAGATGATGAAGGTTATCGAGGCGACTTTGTTTGGTATTGTGAATCGCCGTCTGCAGACTCATTTTTCGGCCTTAGGTGTTCCTATTTTAGGCATTTCTGGTTCTGATATGGGAATTTTGCGTTGCTCACCTTTGAATGACGACTTGGGATTAGTGGGGCAGGTTACTGGTGTAAATCACGGTTTGTTAAAAAAGATGATTGAGCTTCCCGTGATACCTCTTATAACGCCAGTTGGTAGTGATGAAAAAGGTAACAAATTTAATATTAACGCCGACATGGCAGCGATGCATATCGCTACGGGTTTAAAAGCGAAAAACTTGATTTACATGACCGATCAAAAGGGCATTTGGGACCAAAACAAAGAGACTATTAAGCAGATCGACGCCTTGGGTTTGTATCAATTGATGCAGACTAAAGTGGTTCAGGGCGGAATGCTTGTCAAAGTGAAATCCGTAGTTCAAGCTCTTCGCGAGGGCGTGGAAGAAGTGGACATTATTGATGCTCGAGCCGAGAACTCGCTTTTTGACTTGGTTCACTCGAAGAAAAGTTTGGGCACCCGGTGTTATCAGAACTAGGAACAAAGCCTTTCCTGGAAATTTTAGATTCTTTTGGTTTTCGCTTTTCAAAAGTTGAGTTCGGGGCAGCACGAGGGCCTTTGGTTAACAATGACTTTTATTTTTGAGAGGACGCCCTCCATGGGCTCAGGCAGCCGGTTCGCTTCGCCAACAATACCGCATCCATGCGGCGGCTGAGCCTCTCAA
>CAZCHT010000004.1:0-63351 GCA_964498705.1 uncultured Bdellovibrio sp.
ATTTTTAGGGTCTAAAATCATTTACAAGAAAAGATAATTTTAAAAATGCCCAGGGTGTGAAAATCTGAAAGATCATTTAGCTGAGTGGCTACTAGTAAATATAAACATAGCCTATACGGCTATTTAAATATTAACTAGCATCGAGCGTTTTCTTATAGAAACCCTGTCAAGTTGAAGTTGTTTTATATCCCGCAGAAATTTAAATGAAAACCCTTTAAATATGAATGTTTTTTAAATGATCCAACTTGAGGCTTATACATTTGCGAGCCGTCATTATCAGAGGATGGCATGATAAACATCAAGTCTTAAATTAAGCCATAGTCATTCATATGGCTCAAAAATTGGCAACTTTTTGATCTGAAAAGCTCATTCAACGATAGTCGCCAAGATTTTAAAACAAGGGGTTTTAGACTAACCCGAATAGGCTCGAAAAGATTGAAAATGTATATTTATTTTCGATCTAAGTACTTGGATAGGTCGTGTGCGTAATTGTCGATAACCGACATATCACAAGTTTTAGTTAGAGCATTTAAAACATTTTCAGGAGAAATAGGGTTCAATTTGTTTTTTCTTTTAATAATATCACGTGTGCTAGGGACTTTGGCATTTGGATTTCGACCTTTGTAAACCGTTTCCCCGACCGCATAGTCCAAAATGAAATAGTTGATATCTGAAAATTTCGCGGAATCATTTAGACCCGATTTCATCATTTGTTTTGCAATAAACGAGGAATCTCGCTTTTCTAAAAAATATTGAACTGATGCATAATAAGGTATCGGTAGTCGTGCCCAAAGTGCAGAGGCTCTAATAAGATCTGCTCCAGACCTTATAGGTCTATGAATCTCTGTCGCGATAGTGGTCACATAAGTATCAAATCGTGACGTCCTTTGGGCAAGTTCAAAAAGTCGATTAGCTTCGGACGAGTTACCTCGATCTTCTTCGATGATGGCAGCGTATATCAAAGGTGCTGAATTCTGCGGATCATCTTCGTGAACTTCGTTTAGCAATTGAATTGCTAAATCATTATTCAGTTCTAAAGTACGTCCAACTAGAAGTTCTGCATATCCTAAGGCCTGCATAAACTTGTCAGCAGTGGATGTCGGTGGTTCCGCTTTTACAGGTTTCATCCCTTCAGACTCTTGAATAAACCAATCACCTACCACCAGCCTCCAATCGCGATTGCTTCTCTGTGCAAAATCTGAATCGGCAACTTGCATTTCAAGCGTCATCCAACAACGTTCCTCGGGAGTCAGGGTTGCTGGATCCTTCGGCGATGGAGGCTGAGTAGGAAAAAGATCGGGTTCATTTTCTTCATTTTTAGGTGCAGGGCCTTCCACGTGTTCAACTTTATTTTCAGTTTCCGCTTTCAACCGTTTTGTAAATGCAATAATGTCTTTGCGCGCTTGAACAGAGCGCGTTTCAATTTTAACTTTCTGATCTGTTTTACTTTCAGCAACAAATGATTTTTTAAAAGACAAGGGGATCAGAACTAACGAAATCAAAACAATAGCTACCCAGAATATTTTTTTCATATCCAAATATGGTGCCTGCCCCCATTTCCTGTAACAACAAGTTGTTTTCAGTGATGCTCGGCGGAATACTGCCAGTAAAAGTGAGGGCGAAAAATCAAAGTCGCGCTAAACGGCCAACCGCTATAGAAGGGCTGAACAAAACCAAATGGTTTTAATAGGCCAATTGATGCCGCCAAGTAGCTAATTCGTGTTCTCTATGTTTATACAACAAATTAAAACAGAATTACCGATACTCGTGAATGCGTTGAAGGATGCGATTGAGCTTATCAAGCTTAATTTGCTTTGATTGTTTGCGAATCGATGATCGATGATCATCTTCTTGCGCTTCCGTAACGATGAAGCTGGGTTGAGCTCGCGATCGTAATACTTTTTGTCGGTACAATAGATCTTTATCTTCTGGATAATCTTTCAAGCTATTTTCAAGCAACGTATTGGCCTGTTTCAGCTGATTTCTTGCAATGAACGCATCTACTAACGATATAATTCTTTGCAGTGTGCGCTGGTATACATGGTCCGTTTCTGGTTTGTTGGGCTCGATGACTTGGCTACGGGTGCCTTCGATATCGGGTGCGCTTTCGGGAGATACCGAAAGGCGTTTGAATTCAAACATGTCGTCTTGGAAATCGCGCGCGGACATGCTTTCGATACGTTCTAAAATCTTTTTAACTTTTGTGTGGTGCGGATTTAACAGAAGCACCATTTTGAATGATTTGATGGCGTGAGAGGTATCGCGTTTTTCAAGATAGATCTCGCCCAGCAGTTGATGAGCCAGGATGTTGCTACCCGACAACTTCAGGGCCTGAGTCAATGCTTTTACGGCCTCATCCCAATTTTTTTTATCTTTTAAAATTTTACCTAAAATAACCCAAGCGCTGGTGTGGCTCGGGTGGCGGCGAAGACCCTCTTTGCATACTTTTTCAGCTAGGTCGATCTCGCCATTCTCGCGATAGGCTTCAGCGAGCGGTGCAAAAACTTGGGAATCGGGTGTCTTTTTTAATACACCACGGTATTTCTCGATAATGTCTTTTGGGTAGTTCGCCATATTTTTATACTACACTCAGTCAAAGATGTTTCAAGGATTTTGCCAAAAAAGCTCAGAGATGATTGAATTCAAGAATGTCTATCATCCTCGGGATTGATCCCGGTTCTCAAATTACTGGATTTGGTGTTATCGATGCCTCTATGGAAAAAGGTAGAGATAAGCCGCGTGCGATTTCCCATGGTATAATCCAGCTTAAAACGGGTTCGCTGACATTTAACGATCGTTTATTATTACTTTCCGAGAATTTAGATCGCCTTTTAAAAAAATATCAGCCGGATACAGTGGTCGTCGAAAAGCTGTTTCTAGGTAAAAATCCCGATTCAGCCTTTAAATTAGGCCACGCGCGGGGGATCTGCATCGCCAAAGCCATGGAAATTCGCAGTGCTGTTTTCGAATACACCCCGCGAGAAGTAAAAAAAACGATTACAGGCTCCGGGAGTTCAGATAAGATCCAGGTGGCCGAAGTTCTGAAGTTTCTGCTAGGGATTAATCACTTTGATTTCCTAGATGCTTCGGATGCTTTAGCTCTTGCGTACCATCATCATTGTGTTCACAAAGCGAACCAGATGATCAGTCAAGCCAAACAGAATGAGTAGGGGATATAGTCATGATCGGTTTTCTTAGAGGCGAAGTTGTAGAACTGCAGCCAGAATATTTTATTTTGGACGTGCAAGGTGTGGGTTACGAAATATACGCATCTTTGCAGACGCTGGCGCAAATTTCTGAAAACACAAATAAAACTATTTCTATCTGGATCTACACTCACGTACGCGAAGATGCGTTGATTCTTTTTGGATTTCAATACCGCGAAGAAAAAAATCTGTTCCTATCCTTACTCAAAGTAAATGGCGTTGGTCCTAAAATGGCCATCGGTATTTTATCGGGCGCGCCGTATGACAAGTTAGTCGAGATGATCGAAAGTTCGGATGCCAAAGCGTTATCGAGCTTACCACGCGTGGGTAAGAAGACAGCGGAGCAAATTATTTTAAGTCTTAAAGGAAAATTAGTCCGCGTTCCTGAGAAAACGGTAGAAGTGTCTCATCAGCGTCAGCAGGTGTCTTCGGCGTTAATCAATTTAGGATTTAAACCACAGTTGGTTGATGAATACGTAAGTCAGCTCGCTAAAGAATTATCAGTTGAAGACTCTATTCGTGGCGGCTTAGCCAAATTAACTCAAGTTTAGGGAAGTTATGGAAAGAATTTTAGAATCCGTATCATACGAAGAAGAAAAAAAATGGGAAAACGAACTGCGCCCGCAGCAGTTCGCCGATTTTCCGGGTCAACACGATATCAAAGATAAATTAAACGTATATATTCAAGCCGCTAAAAAACGCAAAGAACCTCTGGATCATGTTTTACTTTTTGGCCCCCCGGGACTAGGTAAAACGACATTAGCTAGAATCATCGCTAACGAATTTGGAGTTGATTTCAAAATGGCGTCGGCCCCTTCTATTGAAAAGAAGGGGGACCTAGCGGGTTTATTGACATCGCTTAAACCATTTTCCGTTTTGTTTATTGATGAAATCCATCGCTTGAACCGTACACTCGAAGAATACCTGTATTCGGCGATGGAAGATTACTACATCGATATCGTAACTGGTGATGGTATCGGCGCTCGTTCCATGAAGTTCCAATTAAGCCCATTTACATTGGTTGGCGCAACGACGCGCGCTGGGGCCCTGAATTCACCATTTAGAGATCGTTTTGGAATTGTCGAGAGACTTCAGTTTTATGATCGCTCGTCGTTGCAGAAAATACTTGTGCGCAATGCAGGCCTTTTGAAGATGAAGTTAAACGATGACGGTGCCGAAGAAATTGCACGTCGAAGTCGAGGAACGCCCCGTATTGCCAACCGATTGCTTAAACGCGTTCGCGATTTCGCAGATGTTCAAGGAAATGGGGCTGTTGATAAGCCTCTTGCAGAAGGTGCACTCGATCGCTTGGGTGTAGATAAGTTAGGGTTAGATCTAATGGATCGAAAACTTTTGACTTTGATCTATGAAAAATATAACAGCGGACCCGTTGGTATCGAAACCCTGTCAGCCGCTCTGAGCGAGGACAAGGACACGTTAGAGGATGTTTTTGAGCCCTTCTTGATTCAAGAAGGTTTTATTCAAAAAACACCTCGCGGACGAGTATTAACGGACTTTGCTAAGAAAACACTTTTTAATGGCTAAAGCTAACGGGTAGGCTCATGTTTTTACAAAAAACGATTCGTACAAAAGCAATAGTAGAAGGCGTCGGCATTCACTCTGGTGATCGATGTTCATTAACCTTCAAGCCAGCACCCATAGACACAGGCGTTCATTTCGTTCGCGCCGACCTACCAGGAAAGCCATCATTAAAAGTCAGCAGTGAAAATGTGCAGGCCACATCGTATCAGACTTCGATTGGTAACTCGCAGTTCACAGTAGCCACGGTTGAGCACTGCTTGTCGGCACTTTCCGCACTAAGAATTGATAATTTAATCATTGAATTGGACGGCCCTGAAATTCCTATCTGTGACGGCAGCGCGATCGAATTTTACAACGCTATTCAAAAAGCTGGGGTGATTGAACAAGATCAACCGCGTGAATACTGCTATATCAAAGAACCTATTTTTTTATCAGAAGGCGACAAACAAGCCTACGTTTTGCCCTATCATGGCTTAAGATTAAGCGTGACGATCGATTTTCCTCATCCCGCCATTGGAATGCAGAAAATTGATATCGACGTGAATGAATCGTCTTTCGCCCGTGAATTAGCGCCCGCACGTACCTTTGGATTTTTAAAGGACGTTGAGGTGCTTCAATCCAAGGGATTAGCTAAAGGCGGCAGTATGGACAATGCCATCGTTTTAGATGATCAAAAAATATTGAATCCCGGAGGATTGCGATTCCCTGATGAATTCGTTCGTCACAAATGCTTAGATGCTTTGGGTGACCTGGTGAACTTAGAAATGCCACTTATGGGGCATGTCGTACTTCATAAAGCGGGACATGATTTGATGAACAAGTTAGTTCAGTTGATTAAGAATTCTAAGGATAAGTATCGTTATGTTGAACTTGGCGCTGATATTTCGGAAGAAGTTAAGAAGTTCTCGTCTTGGGCACTTAACTAACGTCAGGCAATTAAACTCCAGGCAATCAGGCAGTCGGGCAAAGAGGCAGTGAGGGGCGGCAAGAGGCAAAGCGGCAACGGAGCCGTCTACGAAAACGGTTGCCCCCTGCCTCCACTCACTGCCTCTTTGCCTGACTGCCCGATTGCCCCTGTAATTTATGCAGGTCGCTAACTCGAGACTGTTGATTTAGAGCTCGTTATCTACGATGATATGACTTCAAAAAAATGATTAATGTAATAGGAGCACGTACATGAACAAAAACAGAAAACAAGAAATCGCGGACTTAGTAAAATCTGGTAAAACTGGAAAAGAAGCTTACGAGTCGACTAAAAAGAACGCAAAAGCTAAAACAACAAAAAAGAAAACGGCTAAAAAAGCCACTAAGAAAAAATAGGGGTCACATATGATAGTTGGGGTACCTAAAGAGATTAAAATTAGCGAAAACCGCGTTGGTATTACTGAAGCGGGCGTAAAGCAATTCGTAAAAGAAGGCCATACAGTCATCATCGAAAAAGATGCCGGTGTTGGTTCTTTAATCACTAACGAACAATTCGAAAAAGCAGGCGCTAAAATCATCGACACAAAAGCCGATGTTTACAAAAAAGCAGACATGATCATGAAGGTGAAAGAACCACTTCCTGATGAATATGAATTAATGCGTGAGAATCAAATTCTTTACACATATCTTCACTTAGCAGCTGAACCAAAATTAACTAAAGTTCTTGCTGAGAGAAAAGTTAAAGCGGTTGCCTACGAAACTATCGAATTAGCAGATCGTTCACTTCCATTATTAAAACCAATGTCAGAAGTTGCGGGTCGCATGGCGACACAAATTGGTGCTTACTATTTACAACGTGATCACGGTGGTAAAGGTATCCTAATGGGTGGTGTTACTGGTGTTAAACCGGGTAAAGTAACAATCATCGGTGGTGGTGTTGTTGGAACTAACGCAGCGAAAATGGCGATGGGTCTTGGTGCTAACGTAACTATTCTTGATGTGGATACGGCTCGTTTGGAATACCTAGACGATATTTTCCAAGGTCGCGCACAAACACTTTTCTCGAATGTTAAAAACATCGAAGAAGCCGTTCGTGAATGTGATTTGCTAATCGGCGGCGTTTTGATCACAGGTCAAAAAGCTCCTATGTTAGTCAGTAAAGAATTAGTTTCTCAAATGTCTAAAGGTTCCGTAGTTGTTGACGTTGCGGTTGACCAAGGTGGCTGTATCGAAACATGCCGTCCGACGTCTCATCAAAATCCAACTTTCGAAATTGATGGCGTTATCCATTATTGCGTTCCCAACATGCCAGGTGTTGTTCCAAGAACATCTACTTATGCATTAACGAATGTGACTTTGAAATACGGTTCAATGTTAGCTGCTATGGGCGTAGAAGACGCTGTAGCTAAAGACAAAGCTTTATTAAAAGGTCTAAATGTATACAACGGTTACGTATGTTATGAGCCAGTTGCTCGTGACTTGCACATGGAATACCGTCCCTACAAAGTATAGTCTATTTTATATAGATTTTACTTTTTCCGTATATCTTAACGAAAGGCGCTCTATGAATAATAGAGCGCCTTTTCTTTTTTTGCGTATGGGGATCGTCCGATATCGATTGCGTTGAAAAAATAAAAATAAAGAAAAGCACAAGATTACTCATGAACATATCCCCTGCGGAATTGCAGTGTGAAAACATGAAACAGGCTTGTTATCACAAGCAGATAGATCCAGAAATAAAATATTGATAAATTTAACTGGTTTTTGCCGGGAATTATTGTCGTCCACTCATCTAAAAGTATAAACAGGTTCTTATTCAAAATATCGGTGGCGTGAAACAAAGTGGGGGCTGCGAAAAGCTGTCCTAGAAGCATTAATCCGGCCGATAACAAAAGTGTCAGGCAGAATGGATAGAGTAAAATCATACCCAGAATTAAATTAAGTGGATGCGGGTAACCTTTTGAAAAATTAAACGGAATTAAAAACAGATAGATCAGTACCATCGGTAGCACAATCTGCAATGTACGTGCTTTTTGTGGCAGTAGCTCCTGTGAAAAACACAAGGCGAGCGATACTGAAAAACTGAGCCAGAAACTGAGCGATATCCAGAGGTCCACCGAGATAGCTAAACACAGCAGTCCCGAGTAGAAACATAACGATGGGCTGCTGAATCGCAAGCCCTGATTCTTGGCCACAGAAGCCAGTCCCAGCTGCATTAGGCATCGCAGCCCTGGTGCCTGCAAACCTGTCATGAGGTAGTAGAGACTCAGTAAGATAAATCGAAGCCAGCGCGGCCACGCTAGCCATTTAAATACGGATTCTAGGAACAGAAAGTGGCCGCCAGAAACCACGATGGCGTGGTAGAGACCACTTTTTTGGAGCGCGGTTTTTTGCTGTGTTTGTGTGACCTTTTGACCACAAATAAATGAACGACTGAGATCATTTACTGGGCGGTTAATAGTATCTGTGGGCGTGAACCAGTTTAAGCAAATGCCATGCAGGCTGGCGGAGATTGGTTTTAGAGGTTCCATCAACTGAATTTCGAAATGAATGCTTAAAAAAAGAACAAAAGGAAGAAGTAAGACCATGATTGGCCATGACATGCAAAGTAAGGCCACCTTGTTTCTTGCCAGATTTTCAGGAAAAATACTAAAAACCTGTTACGCACAAAATTTCGGATTTCCTGTTTTTTGGGCAAATAAAAACTCTAAATTGTGTATGACTATAATTGCAGCAAATAGCTCAAATCCTTGAAAATACTATGGTCCAAGGTCTAGAACAATGAGTTGATAACATTTTTTGTGGATAACTTTTCTTGATGTCATTTTTGTTTACGTGTCATAATTCAGGTGTGTATTTGCGTAAGCTGGCCGAAGGGGGCTAAATGATTAGAAAAGCGTGTTTAGTATTGGGTGTGTTCGGAGCTTTGAGCTCAATGGCTGTCGTAAATAAGACACGCACTAATAATTATGATGATTTAGTAAAAGAGCTTGAAGGAATCAAAGACTCAAAAACTGATTTAGAATACTACTCTGAAATTATCGCTGACTATCAATCTGGCAAATATAGAAATTTATCGATCCGCCTTAAAGGTTTTTCTAAGAAATTTCCTAAAAGTCCTTTCTTAGACAATGCTTATTATTTAGCCGGAAAGCTCGCTTTAGAAGAAAAGAATTACAAAGACTCGGTGTCTTACTTCCAGCGTGTGATTTCAGAATTTCCAATGAGCAATAAAGTTGTTGCTGCTAAATTCGGCAAAGCTATGGCCTATCGAAATATGAATTTAAATAGTCAATCGCTAGCTGTGTTCAATGAGATTCGCCGGAAACATCCACAATCTCCTGAGTTTTTCCGTGCTGAAACAGAGATGAAATTAGTAAGATGATTTTAAAACGAAGTGTACTCTTAGTTCTTTTAATTAGTTTTGTTCTTCATGCTCAAGAAGGCGAATTGACTCTTGATCCGAATGACATTCCGTTAACACCAGATCCGACATTGAATGTTCCAACGGATAGTACGAATACGATTCAAGTTCCCAACCTTGATAATGCGATTCCCGAACCGACGGCACCGGCTCTGAATCCAGTACCAGACACGTTGACTCAGCCAGTGGCTCCGCCTCAGGCCGCACCAACGCCACCACCGGCAGCTCCAGCCCCGAGAATTGAAGAACACAAACCGACGCCGTCTAATTTAGAAGTAAAATCAGAATCAACGGTCGACAGTCAGAAAAAAGAAGAGCGATTTAGCCAAGATTATACGAAATTTCACCAAAACAGTACGTCGGAACAAAACTGGGAAAAAGTTGTTGGAAAACGTACGTCGGATACCTACATAGTTAACAAAGGTGATACTCTTTGGGATATTTCAGGAACACTGTTTGGTGATCCATTTTATTGGCCAAAAGTTTGGTCTTTGAATCGAGACTTGATCTATAATCCTCATGTGATTTTTCCAGATATGAAAATTAAATTCTATCAAGGAAACTCAAAAGCGCTGCCGACTTTGGCGACGGATAACTCGAAAACGGCAGCTCCTGTAGAAACGACCCAAACTTCGAAAGAAGCTCCAGTGACGCCGGCGGTTCCGGCAACTGAAGATGTTCCAAAGAGCGCCCGCATCGGGCATGGTGGTCGTAAGTTACCTAAGTATTTTAAAGACACGGCTGTATCTATTAAACGAGATATTGAAATTCAAATTGAAGAGCGCAAAGCCGCTCCGATCGAAGCAAGTATCACTCAAGAATTTTATATAGCCGAGCAACCAATTGTACCTATGGGTCAGGTTGTCGAAATTCATAATGACTTCGGTTCGGCTGGTGATGGAATTTATGTTTTTATAAAATTTGATAGTCAACCCGAGGGAACGTACACAATCCTTAAACCAGGTAAGGCTTTGCGTCCGTCTGCTAAAGAAATTGCCTACGATGTGCAAGTTTACGAGACAGAAGGGGAAGTAAAAGTTCTTGGCAAAGTAAACACTGAAGAAAATGTTTACCGTGCTCTCGTAACGCGAACGAACACGTTGGTGTCTGCAGGTTCAATTGCGATTCCAGGGAAAATGAAGTCATTTAAGATTTCAGATTCTAATAGAGAGACAACGGCCAGCAAAGGTAGAATCATTGGAAACTTAAGTGACTACGGAACGGTTGGGCAGGGTAGTTTTGTTGTGATCAATCAAGGTTCGCAAACCGGGTATCAACCCAACATGTCTCTTCCTATTTTTGAAGAGCTAGAAGTTCGCAATCGTGCCACGTTAAAATCATTCGTTAAAGAAAACCCTCAACGTATAGGCTCTGTAACAATCGTGGATGCGACGGCTAATTTTTCTGTTGGGTACATCACTAAAGTTGTCGATGCTATTGCTGTCAATGATATCGTAGCCGTAGCTGAAGGTGGCGAATTTGATCCGCATTCGGCACATGCTGACAGTAGCGGTGGCAATGAACTAGATTCAACTCCGGCTACAGAGTCAACTCCGGCAGCCGAAGAAACGCCTATTGAGGAATTTTAATTCGAGCAGCGATTGCTAGGATACTTAAAACAAATATTAAATTTGGAATCGGTTATGCTAGTTAGCTTAACTGATGTCACCAATATATCCGTTCTTATTTTTTCTCTCGAAGCATGAACTCTTCTTTCGTTATCAAGATCGAATTTTAGATATTTTGAATCAAATCAAAACAAACAACTCTGTGTTAATTAAAAAAGAGATCGAAAAATTGAATCCCGAACTTGTGTTTGCGACGCTCGCGCTTATGCAAAAGGAACCTGCGCCCTTTGATGACCAGCACGTTGGGCGCTTGCGATATGGCGAAGCCAGTTACCCTGAAGAATTTAAACTGCTGACCGATCCGCCCTTGGTGTTTAGTTATTTAGGTCAGCCAATATGGATGAAAGAGAAAATCGCGATCGTGGGCAGTCGCCATCCGTCACAGAAAACCCTATGGTGGCTAAGAAAAGAATTAGGCTCACTGCTAACTAAATACAATTTAGTATCTGTGAGTGGTGGTGCAATTGGGGTTGATCAGTTAGCTCATCAAGCCAGTGTTGATCTTAAGATGCCAACGATTGCGATTTTGCCTTCTGGCATTAGAAACATATATCCAAAAAATTTTACGTCTTTAAGCGATGAAATCTTAAATAACGGCGGTTGTATATTAAGTGAGTTTCAAGACCAGTTGTCGGTACGCAAACATCATTTCAGTCATCGAAATCGATTGATCGCAGCGTTAGGTAAGGTGTCCGTCATTGTAGAGGCTCGTGAGAAGAGTGGTACTTCGATTACGGCCCATCGAGCCCTGGAGATGGGAAAAGATTTGTTTGTCGTTCCAGGACATCCCTTGGATGAAAGCTTCCATGGCAGTTTACAATTGCTTAAAATGGGCGCACACATCATGACCGAGTCGGCTGACCTCAGCTATTGGTTATAGTAGAAATAAATATTTGCGTAAATAAAAGGCGCTGGCTCAGTCAGTCGATGTTGCTCAGATCGGATCTAGCTAGCTAACCTGTTGGTTTGCTAAAAAAATGAGCCAACTTAGAAAAAAAATTAAAAACTATTAAAAAAGTCTTTGATAAATTTTAACAGATTAGCTTTAATTAATGTTAAGGGAGGGGCGATGTCGTCACGGACGACGGTCGTGGTAAGGAAGCTACTGCATCGCTCTATTTTACCTTTTTCTTTAAGTCGACTATCTGACTTGTTTTCTCATCAAATATAAACTGTAAATTCCAAAAATAATATTCGGTGTCCAAATCGCGATAGGTGCTGGCAGCACGTTCGAGCGGGCGATACCTTCAAAGGTTACATACAAAATCCAGTAGATAATAATCACGATGATCGAAAGAACAAAACCACTGGTTTTCTGTTCACGGCGATTGGCTTCGATACCTAAACCAACACCCACAAGTGCAAAGACAAAGCATAGAATCGTAATAGCCCAGCGTTTGTGAAACTCTATAACGAAGATATTTCGATCTTCTTTGCGTTGCATCTCGTCGTTTTTAAGATGGTAGAGGTCGCTTAGAGTCATCGATTGTGGAGATTTTTCTTTGTACTCGTTTTTGACGGGATCAATCAGCTGTAAATCGTAGGTAGAAAATTTGATTTTCGTATGGCTTTCTCCACCACGATGGATATCGCCATTTTCTAAACGTAACAATACACGATGTCCGGGATTGCTTGGATCCGGAATAATTTCACCTTGTTTGGCAATGATCGTGATCGGTTTGTCGGTGTCACGTTCATTGTAGATGAATAGATTTTTTAATACACCCGTGTTGGTGTCGACTTCATTCGCGTAAACAACCAAATCAAAAAAACCTTCAGAGAACGTACCGGCTTTGACAGTGGCTGAAGCTTTTGTATTACCCAGTTTAGTGAAAAGAACTTCAAATTGGCGATTGCCCCAGGGCGCGAGTTCAAACGAAGTTTGCCCAGACACAATAGAAACCACGAATGCTAATATCAATGCGGGTGCCATGATTGTTTTCATCGATAAACCACTAGCTTTCATAGCAATGATTTCAGAATCTTGGCTCAATCGACCATAGGTTATTAAAATGGAAAACAATAGGCTCATCGGAAATAAAATCGGCAGCATCGAAATGCATATGTACATCACGATCTCGCTCAATGTTTGTGTTTCTACACCGTGAACGAGAGCGAACTCTGTCAATCGCAGAACCTGAAACATAAGGATGACAAAGATAAACACAAGCAATCCCAGAAGAAAGCTAGGTACCATCTCGAAAAAGATAT
Source organism: uncultured Bdellovibrio sp. (assembly GCA_964498705.1). Taxonomy (GTDB): domain Bacteria; phylum Bdellovibrionota; class Bdellovibrionia; order Bdellovibrionales; family Bdellovibrionaceae; genus UBA2316. The sequence continues at coordinate 12,936 of CAZCHT010000004.1, forward strand.
ACTGAACTGCTTTTTTACCTCTAATTACCGGCATAGACCATTGTCTCACTCGCTGAGGTTCTTTGAGAGAACCGTTGAATACCTAAAACCTCACTAATATTATAAACTTAATGAGTAAAATACTGCTTGTCTACGACGATTTTGCTGAGCTAAACGCGACTGAACTCTCTTTGAAGAAAAGCGGCTTTGACGTTATCGGCTTGACCAATGAATACACTGTAAAAGATCAGATAGTTGCATTTAATCCTGATATTCTAGTGGGCTTTGGTAATACTCAGCGCGTAGGTTCCTTAAGCGTTGGTAAAAAAATTAAAGACATGAATCGCTGGACGGGAAAATCAGTTTTAATTTTTCCAAAAGGATATGAGTTACCGGCAGATGAGCTGATTCGTATGCGTATGGACATGTTGCTGGAATCGCCTATCTCAGTCATTCGACTGATTCAAATTATTTGTAAGCTTTTAAAATTAGATGAAAAATCAGTTATAGAAAAACTGGCGAAGTCGTTTGCTAAAGATCGCCATGATGATTTAGCATTTTCTTCATATGATTCAGACACCGTAAAAGTAATTCAACATATTCAAGGCGAGCTAGAAAAATTCGGATCAGAAAAACCGCAACATATAACAGATGAACGCATTCCCAGTTTAGAAAAAGTCAGGGGTGAAATGGAAAGCGCCGCGGTTCCAGTAGAAGAGCCTCCACGAGTAGCTAAGAAAAGTTTTTTCGAAGATGAATCGGAATCCCCCGTGGTTGAAGTTAAATCAGAGGATCCATTTGCAGCGCTGATTAATGAATTAAAGGGAGAGTCTAAAACCGAACCGAAACTAGAGCCTAAGATTGACGTTGCTAAAAAGGCGGATGCGAAGCCGGATGTCTCTAAGGCGGCAGTTATCCTACCGGATGATGAAGTTTTAGATTTCAATGTTGTCGGGCAGCAAATCAAAGACGAGATCGCTCAAACGGCCTCGGAACTCAGCGAAAAGGTAAAGAAATACACGCAGATGACGACGGAATTGCACCTCTACCCAGAATCAACGATCAAAAAAGTTAAAGCTAAAAAGCTGCTTAACGAATTGAAAAAAGGCTGGAGTACTGATGAGTTAGAAGAGCAAGACAGAGCCCGCCGGGAGTTCGTCACGGCACTTATGAAATCGGATAAAGCCTAAATCTGAAGAATTTGCACCGTTTTGAGCCAATTTATTAGGCAAACTATCTGCGCTGGCTCCCAAATATAGACAATGCTTATATAAAGGATTATTGTTGAGCTATCGGAGGATGAATCTATGGGTTCAACTACAAATGCAGTAACTGACAGCTCTTTTGAAACAGACGTTCTAAACTCAAACACACCGGTATTAGTAGATTTCTGGGCCGAATGGTGTGGACCGTGTCGTGCTTTAGGTCCTAAGCTTGAAGAGATCGCGGGCGAGATGGCTGGCAAAATTAAAGTTGTCAAATTGAACGTAGACGAAAATCAAGAAACGCCGTCAAAGTATGGCATTCGCGGGATTCCTGCGATGTTGCTTTTTAAAGGTGGATCACAAGTAGGACAGTTGGTTGGTAATCAGCCAAAAGATTCTATTGTTGATTTCTTAAATAGAAATATCGTCTAGTAAATGAACTTCAAATGAATTTTTACAGCAAGCTTGATCATATCACACAGAAAAATAAATCATTTCTGTGTGTTGGTTTAGATCCCGACTTGAAGTCTTTGCCCGAAGTTCTTTCGGGTAAAAAAAATCCTTTTTTCGAATTTAATCGCGCGATCATCGATGCCACTGCGGACTTAGTTTGTGCCTACAAACCGCAAAATGCCTATTACGTGGCCGAAGGTTTTGAGAGCGATTTAGAAATGACTTTTGAATATCTGAACGACAAATATCCAGATGTTGTAAGTATTTTAGATTCTAAGCGTGGCGATATTGATTCGACAGCTAAGCAGTACGCGCGTGAATCATTCGATCGTTATCGCGCCGACAGTGTGACGTTGAATGCCTATATGGGCAAAGATGTGATCACGCCGTTTTTAGAATATGAAAACAAAGGTTTGTTCTTGTTGTGCAAAACTTCGAATCCGCATGGCGGCGATTTTCAGGATCTACGCGTAAAGAATGGCGACGCTGATGAACCTCTGTATCAGCACCTGGCACGCAAAGTATCTAAAGAGTGGAATCAGAAAAGTAATTTAGGTTTAGTGGTCGGCGGTACGTACATCGAGGCACTCAAGCAAATACGACAAATGGATCCCAGTTTGCCGCTATTGATTCCAGGTCTAGGCGCCCAAGGCGGCGACTTGAATCAGATTTTAGATACCGCAAAACATTTGAAAAATAAACGCATCATTGTGAACGCATCTCGTTCGATCATTTACGCCAGTAAGGGCGCAGATTTCGCTTCAATGGCTCGACAAAAGGCGCTGGACTATCACAACGTCATGAAGACGTTTATTTAGACTTATCCAATCTAACAGTTCTGCTAAAATAAAATAATGGAAGCTGTCCGCTGCCGATATTTTAATGGTTACAAGCCATGCACTATAAGTTCATCATGCCATGAGCAATGTCATAGCTATTCGGCTGTAGATAAAGCGATATTAGTTATTCATTTAGGTGCTATGGGCAGCGTAGTGCGATCGACGGCATTACTTAGGAAAATCAAAGAACAAAATCCAAATAGTTATGTGGTTTGGTTAACCGAGCGACCAAGTCATGAAATTTTAAAACATCATCCCGCTATTGATAAAATTCTAGAACTAAACTTTGAATCTTTGTTGATCCTAAAAGCATTTGAATTTGAAACTGTGTATGCTTTGGATAAGGATTTAAAAACAGCCGGCTTGCTCACATTCTTGAACGCTAAAACTATTAAAGGCTTTTCGGCTAATCCTGTGACGGGCAGTATCCAGCCGATAGATACGGATGCTCAAGAACTATGGAGCATTGGTCTTTCTAATCAGAAAAAATTTTTTGAAAATAAAAAATCAGAAATTCAGTTGTTATTTGAGACCTGTGGTTTTGAATTTTCGAATCAAAAATACTGGTTGGCTCTATCAGATATCGAGCAGCAGGGCAGTCAGCAGCGTCGCCGCCAGTGGCTAGGTGCTAAGAAATATCTAATCGGCATTAATACTGGGTGCGGAAACGTTATCACGTATAAAAAAATGTCGACGGCGTCACAAATAAGACTCATTGATCAAATTCAAAAACAGCTGCCACAGGCTCAAATCGTATTGCTAGGTGGAAAAGATGAAACGACCATCAATGATGAAATACACAAACATCATCCGAATGTTATTTTATCAGATACTCAAAAGGGTCTACGTGACGGGTTACAGAGTATCTTTGCTGTCGATGTGTTAATCAGCGGTGATTCGTTTGCTATGCATGCCGGTATTGCATTTGGTAAATACACATTAGCTTGGTTTGGTCCGACCTGCGCGCATGAAGTAGAGTTTTATGGTAATGGCGCGGCTATTAAATCTGACTTTGCTTGCAGTCCCTGCTGGAAGAGAGATTGTAGTAAAGAAAGAATGTGCTATGATTATCCCGATACAGAACAGTTTGTGACCCATTTATTTGAATGGCAGCAGGCTCAAAAGGATAAAGAGAGCACTAGAGATATTGCCTTCCTTGATGTTTCTCTTTAAATAAAAGAATGAACCGTCATCACCAAGTTGTACCTTTTTCTAGAGAAACAGCGAAAAAACGTATTGTTGTTATCAACACGGCTTTTTTAGGTGATTTAGTTTTAACGATTCCTTTCCTAGTTTTACTACGACAAAAATTCGCTCACGCAAAAATCGGATTAGTTTGCAAAAAGGGCATTGGTGATTTCTTTTTAAAATTGAATTTGGTCGATGAAATTTTTGAGGTGCAAAAAGGTTCTGGCGATGCCTACGCCATGGTGGCTGTTGAAGTTAACAAGCAACCCGTCGATTATTTGTTTTGTATCCATCGATCGTTTCGCAGTTATTTATTGTCTTTAAGAATCAAAGCACAATGTCGATTTGGATATAAACTTGGCTTCAATCTGTTTGGTTTTGACAAGAAAGTCGTTCGCAATCTAAATATTCCTGAACCACTTCGAATTTTGCAGTTGTTAGCGCTGGCCGACGGCGCGTTTGCTGATTTTTTTGAGACAGAATCCAAATATCACAACTACAATGAAAAACTGAACACTCAACAAATGGTGGAAGTACCGCGATGGGCCCACTTTCCGCATGTTTCGTTGCCTTCGGCCGAGGATCAATTAAAGCCCGAGATTAAATCGATACTTGGTCAACTACCTAAAGGTAGTAAACGCCTAGCTGTTTTTCCTGGCAGCGTCTGGAATACTAAACGCTGGCCTGTGGAACACTTTGCTTCGCTTGTAGAGCAGTTGGTGAAGCGTGGCCACTCGATCATTTTGATGGGTGGTCCGGGTGAAGAAGTCTATGGTGATGCCATTGAGAGAAAACTTGGTGCGACAACAGGCGTGGTGAATTTAATTGGAAAGTCGTCTGTTTGGGAATCGATATTAGTTTTGCATCAATGCGAGCTAGTTGTCGCGAATGATAGTGCATCGGCGCATTTGGCGGCCTTACTAGGAAAGAAAATTCTAGTGTTTTTTGGTCCCACGGTTCTAAGTTTTGGATATCGCCCCTGGGGCAACCATGTTTATGTTTTAGAGAACACTCTTCTGAACTGTCGTCCGTGCGGGTCGCATGGGCATAATGAATGTCCGATCAAAACTCATGTTTGCATGACTTCCATTGGTGCGGACTCCGCTTTTAAAAAAGTGGAATCCATTTTAGGCTAATAAAATTACTGTTCACGGAAGATATGCGTGCCCGGTGGCGATACTTTCCAGCCTTGCATTTGAATCAAGTTATTCAAATAGTCTGGTGAATCACTTGTAACCGACGCATTTCCTGGGTGCTTCCATTTTTGAGTCAGGTAGTACTTGAAACGATTGTAGTCTTGGTTACCGCGAATCATGATCGTGAATGATTTATTTTTCTCGTCATTCGGATCTTGAATTTCGTTTCCAGATTGTGGCTGTGTTACCCAGTAGTATTGCTCTTGGAAGATAAACGGCTGAGTGCTTTTCGCCGTTTGACATACCAGCATACCTTTTTGAGTCAAAGTCACTTTCTCTTCCGCGGACACATTCGACTTGAAGAATTGCGTGTAGTCAATTTCGCCATCCCACAGTTTCAAGAACCATACTTTGCTGGATGGTTGGAACAGGCGTGAATTTGGTTTGATCGAAATACAGTATTGATAGTCCGCTGATTTAATTTTAAAGCGACTTTCCGTTACGGATAGACTTGATCCCTCGCTTAAACCAATTGAATTCGAATCCGATTTCGAAGTCGATCGGCTAAAATCCATTGATGAGTACAGTTCCGCGCCTACGGATGCAAATTTACCTAGCTCTGCACCAGCGCCGACTTTAGCGCCGATACCCATTGAGTTCGTGAAGCTTTCACTGTACGAAGTACTGACTGAAAACGAAGTTCCTAAGCTAATTGCTTTTTCTGCACCGGCACCCACGTATTCTGAGCTCGCGACCGATTTGATAAAGAACACGTGATCGAAATCAAAGAATGCTTTGATGTTGCTGCTCGCAGCGCTGTTGCACGCACGGCTCAATAGCATTTCGCCTAAGTTCAATTTACCTTTCCAGTAAGTTCCAAACCAATATTTGCATAGTTTTTCAGCCGCGTTTTTGTCAAAAATCGCTTTGTGTGCTTTTAGTGAGTTTTGAATAGCGTCGTCAAACGGTAAATTCCCAATTCTCAAATCATCTGTGTAGTCAAATTTGTTCAATGCCGCATACGATTGCGCGTTGGCGCGTTTAGTGGCGTCATCTATTTTTTTCTGACTCTTGGCTTTGAAGTCCGCTACTAATTTAGTGAAATCAAACTCAACGGTTTTGTTAGTGGTTTCTATTTGAATATGTTTAGTGTACTCAGAACCAGAGTATGAACGAAGAGTTTTATGGGTTTCACCGTTCATTACTATATCTTCAAAGAAGATAGGGTAAACCAACGATGTCTCGTAGTTAATGATATCTTCAATTTTCTCGTTAGGATTTTTAAGCTTAACGCTATAATCTGTATCCGCTATCACTTTATCGTTCTTAACGGCTAGAAGTTGTAAGAAGATCGTGTTTCGAGTTAAGAACAAACGATGGTCAAGTAATCGGAAAGGGAATTCCGCATAGATTTTGCCTTGTCTCAGCATAACTGGAACATCTTCTTGTGCAATAACGGCAGGCTTCTCAGCCATATTTTTATTTTTAGTTAATAGGATTCTTAGCAAGTATGGGCCATCGATTAATACTTCTGGTGAGTTGTCGAAATCATGCTTTAAATCACTGGGAACCTTCACTTTTGGGTGAAGTTCAATACCTAGTTTCTTTGGAGCATTAAACTCTAACAACGAATTGATCGCGTTATTGTAATCCATCACATGTGTCTTTATACTAAGATCCTCTAAAACAACCTCGGATCGTTTTGGGTTTTCTGTATCACACGAAGTGCTCATCACCTGTGGCTTGTCGATTTCAGCTTCGTCTTTACCTCCGAAATATTCATCCCAAGGGTTGATATAATAATAACGTTTGATTTTTAAATTATAGTCCGGGTTTTCGATGATAACATAACCTTTGTAGTATTTACGGCAGGCATAAATGTCATATTCGATTTCATCTGTCCAGTACACGCAACCGTTGGTGTTGCTAATAGTTAACTTTTTCTCTTCGCCCGGAGAGCTTTCATTAGTGCTGAATCCACGAACCTTAAAGTTTTGGAACGCCAGCGGGCCGCCAAGCAAGTTGTTGTTGAAACAAATGTGCACTGGGTAGGTTACCGTGCGTTTGTGATTTAATAGCTGAATACCTTTGACCGGAGACGAAATTTCAAGCATTCCCCAAGCGATCGTAGAGTCTGCTTTACCAGAACGACCAGCAGACGTTTTCTCGTCGACTTCATCATCGGCTTTTGATGCTTTAGTGTCAGACATATACGTTTTATTTAAAGGCAATTGAGTTTCAATTTCCTTAAACGACACATCACTTGGGGAAACTTTAAGGAACGTTGTGGCGCGGATATTTCGGAAGTCACCAATCGGAAAAACTCCGGCGAAAGATTTTAAATTTGGAACCGATTTGCTTGGCTCGATATAAAGCCGTAGGTAAAGACTACCTCGTGACGGTGGCCCACCTTTAAAATTAAGTATCTTTGTAAACGATAAAGTACCTTTTTTCATTTTTTCATCTTTGAAGTTGCCGCTAGCTATAACCTCGTAAGTGTTTTTCTCGACCTCACCACCAACAAAATACCGGTGAATGATTTCAACTCGGCCAGAGAAAATACCATATTTTAAAGAGTAACTAGAATCATCGCCGCTTGTCTTTTTAGTTTTAATAATAGGGTTTACGTTGAAATCATATCGTAATTGATATCTGTTTTTTTCAACATCACCCATTTTTTCGTCATTGACGAACATACGTCCGTCTTCAACCCAAAGGTCGTAGGCTTGTTTTTGTGATTTTCCCGATAGTTTCGCAGCCACGGCTTCAGCATCTACTAATGGCTCTACTTTCGTTTTTGATAAATCAATAGCGTTATGGTAATTCTCTGTATCCCAAGGATTGATAGCATAAGACACTTGGTAAGAACCTGAGTGTAAGCCTTTTGATTTTATTTTTCTGTCATACTTAATGAAAACGGGATCGGTTAGGTATTCAAACGCAATCTTTTCATTCCAAGTTAAGCAACCAGTAGAATCAGTTTTGACTTCTTGATTTAATTCTTCAATTAAAAATGGGTGATTTAATACGGCTTTGCTATGGCGCAGATCACGGATGCACGCCTTCATCATATAAGTTCGCTCTTTTGGTAACGAGATATCTTCATGAAGAGATTCGCTCACTAAGTTTCCAGTAACTTCATCGGCATAGAATGAACCTTGCGCGTCGCCGCCATCTGTACGCTTTTGTGTGTCGGGTAGATTACACCCGACCAAGAATAAGATAGATGCCAGTGATAGAGAGGCTATCCTAAAGAGCGACATTCAAAACCTCGAAGCGTAAGAAGTACATTTTTTCAGCAGATTGAGCTGGATTTTCGACAATAAGTTTTGCGTCACTATAATAGAAAGTGACTCGAAAGTTTTGTTTTACATTTTTCCATGAAGCTATGAACTCATATCCCATGTGGTTGGTTGCGAAATAGTCTGTATTGGAATAAGCACCAACAGTAGCATCGGATTCAATCCTATAAGTATAGCCAGATAGTTCGATATCATGAGTTCCAAGAACTGTGTAACCAGCGCCGCCACCAGCTCGGTAGGCTTGATTGATACCTTTTGGAGCGCCCTGATTTTCTAAGAAAGAGCCAGCACCAAGTAAGTAAGCAGCTTTGTAAACACGGCGTTTGAAACTGAGGTCTGTGTCCAAACCTTGATATTCATATTTAAACCCACGCTCAGTATCTGAAATGCGATTGTCTGCGGACGTGTTACCCGCAACCACACTGGCCGTCGAGACACTTGTCGGTAATTGAGAAAATTTGAAATAATTAGCTTTTGCTTGGACTACATTTTTATCGCCCGTTTCCCACGATGAAGTTAATCCCACTGAATTTAACATCGGCGATGATTCTTTTTCGTTTTGATCTGAAATAGCCGATCTAGAGTTCGGAATTGCTGTTTGCCCTTGAATGCCAAATGTCCATGGTCCGTTGGCAATACTTTGCTTTGCTTGTCCGCCCATAAAGGCCATTTGGTCATCAACAAGTAATAACGAGAACACTTCATACTGGTCGAAAATGCCAGCAGCTAGGTAGCTTTCTTTCATCCACTGGTAGTAAGCGGCCGCATGTTGGATACTTAAACGATTTTCTAAAGATTCCGCGCCATCCACGCTTTGTACCGTGCCGGAATGCAGGCGAGCGATAGGATTTAGTTTTAAGTAAATCGATGGGTTTACGAAATATTTTAAATGGTAGTTTAATTTAAATTGAAGCACGTCGATTTTAGTAAATTGGCTCTCATAACTCGTGGCACGTAGGCCTAAGCGTAAGCTAGATTCATTGGCAGGCTTGCCAATGGCACCTGACGGCGTACTGGCCGTTGAGGTATTAATTTTAGACACAGGTTCTTTACGAGTTTTGCTTTTAGAATCAAAACCCCAGCTATCTGAGAACAGCAGCAGTATAGAGAAGATGAACACATAGTTTCTCATACCTGCTAAATGTGCAAAGCTAGGACCTTTTATGCGTATTGTAGCGTTTTATAGCCCTCATAATGGCCTTTTTATACAGCCAGTGACAATTTAGGTAGACAAATTAGCGTGCCAGGCTACTTTTCCGGACGCGGCGCTTACGGAAAAGTAGCCTGGCACCCTAATTTGTCTCGGAGTGAGACATTCAATTGGGAACTTGGATTTCGTTGAACGTGCTTAGGGTAGAGTTTTGTCGATCGGACATCAATGTCGTCAGAGATACCGTTAGCAGAGCACGTTCGCTGTCGGTGATTTTAGAATGAGTTTCTAGAAATAGCTCTAGCTGAGCCGAATCCTTAAGTGGTTGAACCCAGGTGCTGATGAGCCCTGGCATCGGGATATGACTAAATTCAATCGCTTCACGATTGTTCGTGTGAAATGGTCCAACACATACAGGCTTGAAGAAGCTTAACGGTTCCATCACTGAGTGAACTTTAGATTTAAATGATCCGCCCACAAAAGTTAAATGTGCCCATGAATACAGATGAAATAAAAATCCGTATTGATCAACGATCAACACATCCCATTGCGCACGCTCGTTCTCTGTTAGGTTTTTAAGTTTCGAGAAACGAGTGGATTTGAGATTGTTATTTATACAGAAATCTTCAATTCGTGCGAGTGTGGCGTCGTTCAATTCATGCGGGGCGATCACTAAATTCCAAGTTGATTTCAATTTTGCAAAAGCAGGCAACAGAACCGCTTCATCTTCAGGCCATGTTGAGCCGGCCACAAAGACTTTTTTTCCAGTTACTAATTTGGGTAAATCTTTTTTTGTGTTTTGTTTTTTGAAAAACACTTGGTCGTAGCGTGTGTCACCCATCGTAAGGATTGGAATTTTAACTCCGATAAACTCAAAATTTTTCTTATCCGCATCCGTGACTGTCATAATCTTATTCAAATTATTTAATGACGTGCAAGTCAGAGAGTTCAATAGGTGGCCTTTGTGAGCGCTGGATTCGGAAAAAGTCGCTGAGAATAAATAGGTCGGAGTTCCTCGTTGCTTTAGCTGAAGGCTGATTTCAGGCCATACATCTGTGCGGGCAAATAAAAATATTTTAAAGTTAAATTTTTTCAAAAATCGATTCACGAGCCAAAATAAATCGATCGGTGCCGGGCCGACGGCGTCGACATCCGGTTGATTCATTACGGCTTTAAGTACCGATGTTGACGATAGTGTGACGACAATATTGTGTCCCGGATACGTCTCTTTGATTTTTCGAATGATCGGGTAGGCGTATTCAATTTCGCCACTGGCCGCATGGACACCGATTGAACGGTGATCGGGATTGAATGTGGGGCGATAATGAAACTCATTTTTTAGTCGAAAACGAATATTTTCAAACAGCTTGCTTCGTAGATTTAGCAAAGAATTTAATAAAGACAAGACGCGCGCTAAAGCATAAAGCAGTGGAAGCAGAATAAAACGATAAAAGTTAAAAACTATCGTGTCCATTTTAACAATTCATTTGCAACAGTAGAAGGTTTGATATCAACAAGGCATTGTTGATGGATTGGGTTTACACATGGACCCTGACCATGCTTGCTACAGGGACGGCATGACAAAGGCAGTTCCATTTTTAAAGTGGACGGTCGGCTTGGAAATCCAAACGGAGCGGGCCCTAGCAAAGCGATGCACGGATGCCCCAGTTGTTCGGCGATATGCATAAGCCCTGTATCGTTGCTGACTAAAGCTTTTGATTTGCGAATGATGGCGGCATTTGTTTTGTAATCTAAAGCACCGGCTAGATTCAAACAGCGGCCTGGTGCTATGGCCTGAATGTCTTTTAGAAACTGATCTTCAGGACCACCTAGCAAAACGAAGTCAAAATCGGGCAGAAGCTGGATCAGGTCTTTCCAATAATCCTTGGGCCAGCGTTTTAGAAAATAAGCCGCTGATGGCGCCAATGTGAAAAAAGGTCGTTTTAAAGAGCTTACTTTTTCTAAGGCTTTTTCCTCAGCCGAGGACTCTAAGAATATCTGAGGTGCCGGCGGCAATGATTTATCAATACCCCATGGTAGAAGAGGTTCGATCAAATCCCGTTGCCCAGAAAAAGGCATCTGGAATTTGTTGATTCTGAATCTAAACAACAGAAAGCGTTTCCAGCGATAAATAGGGCGTTTGATTTTGTGATTAAACTTAAGGATCGTTGAAAGTGTATAAATGACTAACGAGCGAAGGTTGTTATGGGCGTCGTACACATGGGTGAAGTTTTGTTGTCTTAATTTCCAAGCCAACTTTAAGAGTTCCAAAAACCCTTTTTTGCGGTTAAAAAGCCAGATGCGATCAATATGCGGGTGATTCTCTAAGAGTGACTTATAGTCCTCACGTGTAACCCAGTGGACTTCACAGTCTTTGAAATGATCTTTTAGTTTTGTCGGTAAACTCAGCGCCTGAGTGACATCTCCAAAGCTAGAAAATCGTATGAGCAACACTTTAGTTTTTGATTGCATGTTATCTACTTTACTCAGATATTGGAAAATGTACATGAATTATTTATTGTGGGTTTCGTTTTTAAGCTTATTTATCCTGGGATTTGGCGACAATATACGAGGCCCACTGTTCCCGGAAATTATTCAAAGTTTTAGTCTGACGGATTCTTTAGCAGCATGGTATTTTGCCTTATCTTCATTCATGTCATTTGTCGGTAGTTACATCGTTCGCAAATTCAAATCTGTTTCCCAATTGCTAACGTTGTTGTATTTGGGCGTTTTGTTTATCTTTATCAGTTTTGCCATTCAGCGATTGGCCACTAATTATGCCTTTGTTTTGTGCGGCGTTGTTTTCTTTGGTCTGAGTGTTGGCTTTCTGGGTGTTGCTCAGAATAATTTAGTCATCATTGGGGCGAGTCCTAAAAAACGGTCTCGGATGTTGTCCTACCTGCATAGCATGTATGGAGTGGCCTCGCTGCTGGCCCCCCTTTTTGTGGCTTGGCTCGCTGATCATCGGTGGCAGCAGATTCTGTTCTCATTCTCGTGGGTAGCGTTAATTTTTAGTTTGGCAGGATTCTACTATAATTCAAAGAAAACGGAGAGCATTCAGCATTTTGCACAATTTCAACAATCTGAAGCCCATGGGATAAGTAGCCTTTCCGAGTTAAAGATCACATTCGCAATTTCATTTTATGTTCTTGCCGAAATAGTAATGGGAACACGGCTCGCTTTATTCATGCGGCGCTATTATGATTACGATTTGTCGACGTCGAGTTTGTATGTCACTTTGTTTTTCGTATTCCTGTTGATCGGCCGGGTTGCTATTTCATTTATGCCTCATCACTATGGTATTAAAAAGCAGTTATTGTTATCGCTCGCAGCTTCTTTTGTGCTGATTTTGATCGGTTTGTATGTGCATCCATTGGCACTGCCTTTGGCGGGATTGGGTTTAGCTCCCTTTTACCCATTGAGCATGTCCTACATTTCCCAATTGTATCCGCACAAATCAACAACCATCGTTTCTTGGACATTAACGATCCAAGGGTTTTGTATTGTATTAATGCATTTGGGAGTCGGCCAGTTAGCTGATATAGTCGGACTGAAGTCGGCGATGTTAATTGGACCTGTTTGCTGTCTATTAAGTTTTATAATTTTACTATTTATTCGGGAGAACAAGAATGTCTAAATTTTTCGCCGTCACGGCACCTGGTTTTGAAGAAGGCTTGGAAGCAGAAATTAAAAAGTTTCATTCTTTGTTTGGAATTGAAGAGAGTCTAAAGATTCTATCCACTCAAAAAGGCGGCGTTGAGTTTGAATCGGCCGTGAACGAGTCCGTGTATTTTAATAATTACTCGAAACTCGCGACACGTCTGCTGATCCGCTGGGATGAGTTTCATTGTGTATTTTTTAGTGATTTAGAAAAGAAACTAAAGCAACGATCGTTGTCAAAATGGTTTAAAAATAAATCCCGGATTTTCGTAAAAGTGAATTCTAAAAAATCAAAGTTGGGTCAGGAAAAGAAAATTTTTGAAGTTTTTAAGCGTGTGTATGTTGATTTTGAACTTATCCCTAAAGCGAGCGAAGCAGAAGAAGATGATTACACTTTATTCGTCGATTTCTTTGAAGACACGTGCACATTAAGTATCGATACCTCAGGTCCGGCACTGTACAAACGGTCAATGGATAAAAAGACGTCATTTGGTTCCATGCGAGAAACAATTGCCAACTGGGCATTGACGAAAATGATGACTGTGGATTCGCCATGGAAAGAGCCGACCATATTGATCGATCCATTTGCAGGGTCGGGAACGTTGCTGCTTGAAAGTCAAAACGTCGGTATCAACCGTCAAAGAGACTACACCTACCAAAAATTAAAAGCGTTTGCCGATCTGAAACCTTTGAATGAACAGAAAATCGATTTCTCGAAATTCCCGTTTACTGAGTTAATCGGTATCGAGTCCGATGAGGAAACATTTGAAATCCTGAAATCAAACCTTCAGGCCCTAGGAAAGAAAACAAAAGTATCTTTGTACCATCAGAAAAATGAAGACTATAAAAAATCTCATGACCAACGAGTTTGGTTGTTTTCGAATTTGCCGTATGGAAAACAGGTCAAATCAGAGACGTTGAAAACAATGTTTGCGACGATGAAGAGCGTTTTTAAACCGCAATTGATTGCGGTATTCCATCCAGAGCCACTTAAAGACAATGAAGCGCTCTCGGCGCTTCATTTACCCGTAGTTAACGGTGGTTTAAAAGTTACGTTGTCGATTTTGATCTATAAAAAATAGGCTAAAAAGTAGGCGATAGCTTGGCTGTCGCTCATGGATTTCTTATTTGCACTCGCTGCTAGCAGACTCACGAACCAATTTTTCTTTGGAATCAGTGATGGTACGTGCAAAAGAGATTTTAGCATAAATTTTAGCTTTTTCTTTGTCGGGTTCATCGTCCAAACGGCATGTGATCGTTTCAACACGAGTGGGAACCTCTTTAGAAATCTTCACCGCTTTTTTACCGATACAGATAGACGTTTTAGCTAATTTAAATTTCTTGTCGGTACCCAATACGTAGGATTCGCAACCTTCAGTTTTCACGCAGGCTACATTTCCGTCTTCCATCGTCAATGCAGATTCTTTCTCAATGGAACCTGTGAAGCAGGCGATGTTCACGTCTTGAGTGTTAATCCGCTTGTCGCCTCTTAGGCCAAGCTTATCTAGATTTGATGCCTTGATCTCAGATTGAATGACATCAAAAATGGCTTCCTGTTTATCACTTTTTATTTTTATATGATATGCACTTTTTAGAACTAGTTTCTCAAAAGTCGTTGGTGCAACTACAGAGATTTCTAATTTAGAGTCGTCTTTAATTTCGAATTCTTTATTTTCAGTATCTTTAAGCACAAGTTTGCCTTTGATCGGTGTTTCCACTTTAAATTGTGCAAATAGGCTAGAGCCAACAACAGTCGCTAAAACAAAAGTTTTCCAATTCATCATAGAATCCTCACGATTAATAGATTTCGTTTAGATACATTACAAAATGAGGACCAGAAAATTACCAGTTGGCGAACACTATAGAGGCTCTGGCGAGAGCCTAAGGTGTAAAATTGTTAGACAGTTGTAAGGGTGGCTGAGGAACTTATTTCACGACTTTTCTGTCTAAAATCTGACAGTTTGAGGCCGGATACCTTTGTGGTAGCTTCGTTCGGATTCAAACATAGATTAAAGGAGCACTCAGTGAAACAGACTTTTAAAGTTTTGTCTTTGGTATTGGTTACTAGTTTTTCAATCGTAACTCTTGCTGCTACCGAGGACGACGTGGTGGTTGTCAAAAGATCAGCGAAGGAAATTTACGAAGATTCAAGCGAAGCTAACCGTATCGGTAAAAAGTTTGATATTCACTATACATTGTTAGGTGTCAGTTCGAACTATGCCCCTGCACAAGGTATCGGAGTTGGCTACTATGTAGAGCGTAATAAGCAAATTCTGGTTGAGCTGCGTAAAGGCAAAGGGACCTACAATCGCTATCGTTATGAGTCGTACAATGGCTTATCTAAAGAATGGTCAACGGATGCGCAGATCACTCAAGTCGGTGCTCACTTTAAACATTACGTTGGGAATTCATTCTATTATAGAGTCGGTGCGGACTACAGCACTGTTGATTATAAGTATGATCTAAGTGGTAGTTATTTTTCAGATACATCGAGTTCCTATTTTAAAGGAACCGCCATCGTAGGCAGTTTTGTTATTGGTAACCAATGGCAATGGGAGAATTTCACACTCGGATGTGATTGGATCGGATTGGCTTCGCCGTTAACATATTCAATTACGGGAGTGACTGCGCCGGCAACGGCTTCAGAGAAATCTGATTTGGAAAACGATCAACGTATGTACGTTTCTGAAAGTTCTGGAATCTTGCTAAGATTCTACTTAGGCGCAAGTTTCTAGAGCCCTAGGTCTAGGTCTTTAGGCCTAGACCGGCATCCTATATTGGCAGAATAATAAGAAACACTTATGCAAGCTATAGAATCAAATGTCCTGGTCTGGCGGCTTTTTCGTTTGCTATCTAGTCTTTAGTTTTCTTTAATTAGTTCATCGGCTTTTGTCTGGAAGACGAAAGGCTAAAAAACAAATCCAAGGATTAGGGTTTATGAAAACAAAGAGTGTGATCTTAGTATCGTTGATGTTAGCTCAAGTCGCATTAGCAGAACGCTATATGGTGACTTTTAAGAGTCACGAGTTACATCAAGAGATAGTCTCTAAAAACAATTCGATGCAGCTTCAAAGTTACATGGCGGCAAAAGGCTATGCTTTGACAGTTGATAAAATACAATCCCATTTGTCAGCGATCAATACTTCGATCGTAAAAGATCTTACTCCTGGTCAAATTGAATCGCTAAAGAAAAACAGCAATGTTTTATTTGTCGAAAAGGAAGTAAAGCGTCCTTTGCCTTTCAAAGTGGGCATTTTCAAAAAACCAATTTTGAATGAACAAACCTTTCGGTTTTTTGAACAAGATCGTCCATGGGGGATCAATGCGATTAACACAGGCATCACTTGGAACGTAACTTCTGGTGGTGCGGGTGCGCGTGTTCTTATCTTAGATACAGGAATTGATCGTGATCACCCTGCCGTTCGCCCCAATTTAGAAAACGCAAGGGACTTTGTCGGTGATGATCAGGCCGGTTATGCTTACAAAGATACGGTTGGCCATGGAACTCACGTAGCGGGGACCATTGCTGGTGTTTTAGAAAGATCAGGATTTTCTGGTGTAGCACCAACAGCGCATATATTGGCGGGTCGGGTTTGTGCGGAAGATGGGTGTTCAAACATAGCTATTGCGGAAGGTATCAATTGGGGTATCGAGCAAAAAGTGGATGTTATCAGTATGTCATTGGGTGGAATCTGGTCGCCGATGGCAGAACGTGTAGCAATTAAAGCGGCGTACGACGCTGGAATCACATTAGTCGCTGCCAGCGGAAATGATGGCAACGGTACGGTGGGATTTCCAGCAGCGTTACCCGAGTGTATCGCCGTCGGCGCAGTTGATTCAAAAATGCACCGAGCCGAATTCTCGCAATACGGTCCAGAGCTTGCGATTATGGCTCCAGGAGTAGAAGTAACCTCATCGGTACCACTGGGAACAGGACGCGAAGCTTTGCTTAAAGTTTCAAATGATGGCGTGAACTTTACCAAAATTAAAGGTTTGGCAATGCAAGGATCTAAAACGGTTTTAAGACCGTTAACTGGCGACATAGTTTATGTGGGCTTGGGATCTAAAGATGATTTCAAAAATGTAAACGCAGAAGGCAAAATCGCATTGATCAAACGAGGCGAATTAAAATTCGTTGAAAAAGTTGAGAACGCAATCGAAGCTAAGGCTGCCGCAGTGATCGTATTTAATAACGAGCCTGGCATGTTAAATGCGATGTTAACTGAAGATGGCACTGAAGTGGCTATTGGCGCTTACATGGTTGAACAATCAGTCGGTGAAGCGTTTTTAACGCAATTGCAAGCCAGCCCCGCGGTTCAGGTACAGCACGTATCTTTAATCACTAATTACGCGTCAATGAACGGGACTAGCATGGCTACGCCGCACGTAAGTGGTGTGGTGGCTTTGATGAAGTCGGTAAATAAATCGTTAACGCCAGCTCAGGTGAAGGCGATTTTAATGGATACGGCTAAGAAAGTTTCGGAAGATACTGAAAATCAGACTGGGGCCGGGGTAGTTCAAGCCGATATGGCCGTTCGAGCAGCATTAGCTGCTCGAGTAACAGCACCTTAGTATATCTACATACTAGCTGCCGAGCAGCTAGTAGCATCCGTAAATAGTACAGCGGCGACCGTAGTTAAGGGTATTGATTGTGCTAATCTCTGTGCTCATTTGGTACCAGCGATTGCTCATTAGCATAATGTCGCTTTTAGACGCTGATTTTAGATAGTTTTCAAAATACACATTTAATTGGTCTACATTATAAGTGGCAGCATTTGGATTCGTAGCCAGGTAGTTGTTATAGCCGTAGAAGTTGTAATAGTAGCTCTGACCATAAAACTCTGTTAAAGAGGCCAATGTACCTGCTTTACCTGAATTACAGTAGGCTTGCCCTCGAGTCGCTACACAGCGGTCATAGGCTACCCGCGCTTGAGATAATTCGGCGTCTTTGTTGCCTTCGTCACGATTATTACATGAAATAAGCAAAACACTTGTTACAAGAGTTGCAACGCTCATTAATATTAGTGATCTCATAGGACACTCCTTAGCTTAAACCTTTGCTTTAAAAAATCTCTACATAGCTAAACCAAAGCAATGGTAATGCCAGGGTGAAATTTTTTCTATTGGGGGGATAACGGGGTATGAGATCAATAAGTTAGAGGGGTGTTTGTCTAAAACCTTTTCATTGTGACAATTTTGAGTCTTTCCATCTTGTGTCATTTTGGTTTTTAGGTTATAAAAACTTATTAAAATTCTGGGGAGGATGGTTACATGGCGGTTGATATGTTTGATGCTATTGATGAGGGCGGCGGTACTGAATTCCAAAAAGAAGTGGAAATCGAAGTAGATTTAGATGCTGATGGTGAAGAAGATGAAGAAGGCCAAGGTAAAGTTAAAAGTGCCTTTGACTTAGAGTTCGATGATCCAGCACTGACTCCTGAAATGATGAAGGGTCAATTACTAGGTGAAGATGAAGAAGATAATGTTAACCTGGATGAGATCGATAACATTCTTGAATTAACAGAGACTCAGTTTCCAAAATTCACACTAGCGAAAAATAAAGCTCGTTTTTTACGTATGGTGAGCTGGTATAGAAATAAAGAAGAGTGGATCGAAGTAGCTCCTTTGAGCGGCGTAACTAAACTTTTCAAACAGCAAACTAAAGAATTAGAAGGCATCCGTTCTTCTAAGTTAGATTACGAAATGGAATTAGAAACAGGAACTTTAACTCCGTCTCAACGCTCATACCGTCGTGACGAACTTAAAATGTGTAAAGTTCAAGAGAAAATGGCTGTTCATTTGATTTCAAAACTACAATTGAAAATTAAATCGGGTCGTAGATAGTTTAATATTTCAAAATACATTTCGAAAAATAAAAAAGGCCCTAGTGGGGCCTTTTTTATTTTGTAGTAATCGGGCCGGCTGCCTGGGTTGATTGCCCGATTGCCTGGTTATCCTACGCCGCTTTCTTCACCGAATGCTTAAAGCTTGGTTCCGAGCGCTCATTATTATCGGCCTGTTTATCCGAGCCTTTTTTACCATCCACAATATGTGTCAAGTCTTGAGTTAAGATCACTGTCATATCGACTAGCTTTTTAAGTCCTTCCGTCGCTGCTGAAATTTCTTCGGCTGACGCTGCGTTGACCTGTCCGGCTTGATCGAGCTGAGTCATCGCTGTATTGATTTGCTCGATACCAGCGGCCTGTTCGGAGCTAGCTGTTGCGATTTCGTTGTTCAAATCAGATACTTTTTTGATGGAGCTTACGATGTTAGAAAGCATACCGCCGCTTTTATCGGCGATGCTGCTTCCTTTATCGATCTGCTCTACTGAATCCTTAATTAAACTTGAAATATCTTTTGCAGATGTTGAACTTCGCTGGGCTAACGCGCGAACGGCTTCGGCTACCACCGCAAAACCTTTACCTTGTTCACCAGCACGTGCGGCTTCGACCGCAGCGTTTAGGGCTAATAAATTAGTTTGGAACGCGATATCG
The DNA here is from genome assembly GCA_964498705.1 of uncultured Bdellovibrio sp. Lineage (GTDB taxonomy): Bacteria > Bdellovibrionota > Bdellovibrionia > Bdellovibrionales > Bdellovibrionaceae > UBA2316. The sequence continues at coordinate 32,342 of CAZCHT010000004.1, forward strand.
TCGATCACTGATGTGATTTCTTCGATTTTTTTAGATGATGTCGAGATGGCCGTCATGGACGTGATTAAGTTTTGAATTTCAATCGCGCCGTTTTCGGCTGTGGTTCTAGACGAACCGGCTAGTTCAGCAGCCATTTTAGCATTGTTTGAGCCTAAACGAACCATAGATGTGATTTCTTCGAGTGAAGCGACTGTCTCTTGTAGAGAGGCCGCGGATTCAGTTGATGATGACGATAGTGATTCACCCGCAGTTTTCAGCTGAGTGATCGATGAGCTAACTTCCATATTTGATTGGCTTAAGTGTACCGAGATATTTAATACTGATGACGAGATTCTTGAAGCGATCCAAATAATAGCTGTGCACATAAGTAAAGCAGACAACGTAATTGTAAGAACTAGGTATTTGAAAATTGAACTTACTGTTTCTTTCGCTTGGGCGTCTTCGTCCAAAGCTTTTACTTCGTATAGTGTATAAACGGCTTCGTTAAACTCAGTGATGACTTTTTCTTTAAGAGTCTTCAATTCACCATCTAGAGTTGCTCGAGCTTTTTTTGCTTTCTCGATGTCGCCAGATTTAGCGTCGGCAATGCCTAGTTCCATTAATTCAATACACTTCTTGATATCGTCTTTAGAAGCGTTGTGGATTTCAGCTTCGCCAGCGATGAACGGATTCTTTTGGTAGTCAGAATAAGCGGCTTTAAATGATTTAGCAAATTCTTCGGCTTCCGTAACGGCTTTCAAGTTTACAGTTTCAGGCTTGTCGAGCGCCTCATCCATACTTAGAGAGAATCCCATGCGCGACATTTTCATTTCCGCAAGTACTTGTTGATTGGGTATGATGGTTTGATGTGCCGTATTTAGGGCTGATTCCAATTTTTTCACGCTGGCCATCGTTACCATGAATGTAATAGTGAATCCTATTAATGGAAACATCGCTGCGAACAACAATCTTCCTTTAATTCCTCTAAACCAACTTGAAAACTCAAACGACTTCATAAATCTCCCCAATAAGTACATCTAGCTCATAAAATCTATTTCGGATTTCTTTTAAAAATAGAGAGGGGGAAACGTAAATAAGGTTCGATAAATTGTAACTATTGTTTACAGTACCTGGTATTGAAATTGATTATTACGTAATTTCAATCAGTTAACCGTTAAAAAAAAGTTAAAAATAGGCCTAAATTCCCTAAATGATTCACCGATAGAGTAAGGGTCGATATATTTTGTATCATACAGATGCATGAAGGGGAGGATTATGTCTAAGACATATTTGATTTTGGTTAGCGATAATACTGAGACAGTAGAAACGGCAAAAAAATATTGGGAAACTCACGATGTTGAGTTTCAGGTGTACACTCCGGAACAATGGCGGTCTAGTTTGGAAAACCCAACTTTTCGTCAGCAATTGGGTGCTAACCTTCCTACACTCAGTGCAGGTATGGGTAGTTTAACTCCTAGCTATAATGCAAGTAACGTCCTTCCATTCCCAACCCCCACTTTGGATTCTAAAGTTCAAAAAATGGACGATATCGAAGCAAAAGCGATTGAAAATGCAATCAGCCAGTACAAAGGTAACTTAACTGAAGCTGCAAAAGCATTAGGTATTGGACGTGCAACTCTGTATAGAAAAGTAAAGCAATACCAAATTGACCCTTCCCAAGCTCGCAAGAAAAAAGTGGCTCAAGCTGCTTAGATTTTCTTCAGGGGCCTAAACAGCCCCTGAATTATTTCTGCTATGCCCACCCAATTAATTTTAAAATCCGTCATTTCAATCGGGCTTGTCCTACTTCTTTTTTATCCTATTGTGGATAAATACAATCATATAGATAATCACATTTTTCAAACCTGTCATTTTGTGTATGACCGCATCGTTCCTGTCGGAAAAAATATGTCCGAGTGGCTGAGCGAATGTCGTATTCAGTCTCGGAAAATCATGGCTAAGACGGGCGATACCAAAAAATTACTTTTGGTCGGAAATCAAATCTTGTCGGAATTGCAAGTGTCGCATTTGGAATTATTTAGTCAGGAAGAAAGTGATGCAATTTGGACAGATACCGATTTTGAAAACGGAATTGAATCTCAATTTATTGAGGGACAGTTGGTAGTGACTCGAATTCAGCCAGGAAGCGAAGGGCTTAAGAAGGGCCTACAGAGGGGTGATCGCGTTGTTATGGGGAAAGATGAAAGTATTACTTCCTATGAGTTAAATCGTTGGAAAGGTAAACTGACTATAGAGCGGCGAAAGAAAAACTTAGACATCGAGCTTGAACCAAAAAAACTGGCAACTAATCGTGATATCACTATTACTGATATTGATGGTTTAAAAATTATTACGGTAGAGTCCTTTAAGAGCCAGTATTTCAAGCAGGACAAGCTGGATGGTATTGCGGCCAAAATCAAGGCGAACGATAAAATTATTATAGACTTGCGCGGAAACAACGGAGGTAATTTCGTTGCAGGGCTTAGATTTTTGAGCTTTTTTATCTGTGAACCGTCGATTGTCGGTTATATAAAGAAAAATAAAAATAACGGTCGTGTTGGCTTCTTTGACGATAATTTGGACGACGAATATCAAATTCAAAAATTAAATGACTTTGATTCCGTAGCGCTAAAAACCTACTCGACAAGAAAATGCTTACCTCGACCAGTGGCTGTATTGATAGATGCGAATTCAAAATCTACGGCAGAATGGGTTGCGCTCGCATTTAGAGACAAATTGCAGACACCGATTCAAGGGGCTACTTCGGCTGGCGAATTATTAGTGGGTATTTGGTATGACATTTCATACATTTGGGGACAGGTCGTTAAGCTTTCGATTCCCGAAGCCTTTTATGAATCTATGCATGGTTTTCAAATTGAAGGGCATGGTGTTGGCGTTGATATAACATTGTATCCACGTCGAATCGATTTCGAATTAGGTTATGATTCCGGTGTATGGCAAGTTGTTCAGTCTGTAAATAACAAGCATGATAAAACAGCTAAATAATTGACCGAGCTGGTGCCGAGTTGAATACTACATCAGATGCTAAAAATAATCGTATTAATTTTTGTTTTTTCCGCAACGTTCGCAAAGGTGATCGTGAATGATGTTACCCAATTAAATCCTATCGATGTTGAAGCCGTATTTCAGCCGACGTCAATCGAGCAGATTCAGGAATTTTTAAAGAAAAATAAGGGCAAAATTACTATCGGTGGCGGTCGATACAGTATGGGCGGGCAGACAGCCTTAAGCGGAGCTAATCAGATAGATATGCGCAAGATGAACAAAGTTGTCTTGCTAGATGTTAAAAATAAATTAGTCACAGTTGAGGCAGGTATTAGATGGCGACAACTGCAAGAAGCCATTGATCCTCATGATCTATCTATCAAAATTATGCAGACTTATTCTAACTTTACCGTGGGCGGCTCGCTGAGTGTAAATGTGCATGGGCGCTATGTGGGACAAGGACCTATCATTCGATCGGTGGAGTCAATAAAGCTTGTGATGGCAGACGGACATATAGAGGAAGCCTCACCAAAGAAAAACTCGGATCTTTTTTATGGCGCGATCGGCGGTTATGGCGGCATTGGAATTATCGCTGAAGCGACTTTGCAGCTGGTAGAGAATACTAAAGTGGAGCGCACCACTCAATCCGTATCTCTAGCTAGGTACACGGACTATTTTTTAAAGTCTGTTCGCGATAATGGCGATGCCGTATTTCATAACGGCGATTTATACCCACCTGATTTTAAAGACGTGATGGCGGTGACATGGATCAAATCAAAAAAGTCGCTAACGGAAACCGAGCGACTCATTCCCAAAGATCAAAGTTATTCGATTCAGCCGTTGGCTATCAAAATGATTTCCTCAAGCAAGGTCGGCAAAAACATTCGTCGTTCTATCATAGATCCCTTAAGTTATACAAAATCTGTGGTGGTGTGGCGTAACCACGAAGCGAGTTATGACGTGGCCGAGCTCGAGCCCAAAAGCCGGGAGCAAACCACCTATGTTCTTCAGGAGTACTTTGTCCCAGTAAAAACTCTAAACGAGTTTGTAAAAGCGGTGCGACCGATTTTAAAGAAGCCCGCCTTCAATGTGGTCAATGTTTCTATACGGCATGCTCTGCCTGACACCGGGGCATTGCTGGCTTGGGCACCCCAGGAGGTGTTCTCACTGGTAATTTATTATCGGCAGAAGACAGACAAGGCAACCCAGCGAATGGTTGCTAAAATCACTCAAGACTTGGTTTCAGAGGCTTTGAAGGTCGGAGGTAGCTATTATTTACCCTATCAGATCCATGCAACCGAGGCGCAATTCCACCAGGCTTACCCACGGGCCAGAGAGTTTTTTGCGCTTAAACATAAATGGGACCCCTCTAATCGCTTAACAAATTCACTTTGGGATCGATATTATAAACCAGCGCCCTAGAGAGCTCGCTGTCAGAATTACAGGCACCGGTTAGTTTCCCTATCGAAACGTTGTTATTTTTCCATTTTCCAAGTAAAATGGGCCCATTCAAATTTGGGAGTCTTTTTCATATGATTAGCACGAGCAATGTCAGTTTAAGCTTTGGTGGTAAGAAACTTTTTGATGATGTGAATGTTAAATTCACTCCGGGAAATTGCTACGGCCTAATCGGTGCCAATGGCGCTGGTAAAACTACTTTTTTTAAAATTCTCTCTAAAGAACTTGAGCCGAATACGGGCGAAGTTATTATTCCTTCAAATAAACGTTTGTCGGCGTTAAGACAAGATCACTATGCCTATGATCAATTCACCGTGATGCAAACTGTTTTAATGGGTAACGACAAGCTTTATAAAATCATGCAAGAAAAAGATGCTCTCTATGCGAAGCCTGACTTTTCTGAGCAAGATGGCCTGCGTGCCTCTGATTTGGAAACTCTATTTGGTGAGCTTAACGGTTGGGAAGCGGAATCAGACGCTGGAAAAATGCTGGCAGATCTTGGTATTCCTGAAAAAGATCAGCAAAAATTAATGAGTGAAATGACGGGCGGAGAGAAAGTCAAAGTTCTTCTGGCCCAAGCTTTGTTCGGCAAGCCAGATATTTTATTACTGGATGAACCAACGAATCACTTGGATATTTACGCAATCAAATGGTTAGAAGAGTTTTTGTTAAACTTTGAAAACACTGTGATCGTTATTTCCCATGATCGCTACTTTTTAAACAAAGTGTGCACACACATGGCCGATATCGATTTCTCAAAAATCACGACATTCACGGGTAACTATGATTTCTGGCGCCAAGCGAGCGAGTTAAATCAAAGACTGTTGTCAGATCAAAATAAAAAGAGTTCGGATAAAGCAGAAGAACTGAAGAGTTTCATTGCGCGTTTTAGTGCGAATGCCTCGAAATCGCGTCAAGCCTCGTCTCGTCAAAAGCAATTAGAGAAATTAACATTCAGTGATATGCCGGCCTCGTCACGACGTCAGCCATTTGTTGGTTTTGATATTAAACGTGAAATCGGTAACGATGTTTTAACGGTTGAAAAACTATCTAAAACAATTAACGGAGAAGTTGTTTTAAAAGATATTAGTTTTAGCGTTCGTAAAGGTGACAAAATCGCTTTAATGGGTCGTAATGATTTGGCGAAAACAGTTTTGATGGATATCCTTGCTGGCGATATGGCAGCGGATTCTGGAACATTCGCTTGGGGCATTACAACGTCACTGAGCTACTTTCCAACTGACAATACAAAATATTTTTCTGGTGATGAAAACTCGCTGGTAGAATGGCTGAGACAGTACTCCCATGACAAAGATGAATCATTCTTACGCGGTTTTTTAGGAAAAATGTTATTTAGCGGAAACGATGCGATGAAAAAACCAACGGTACTATCGGGTGGTGAGCGTGTTCGTTGTATGTTCTCTAAAATGATGTTGTCAGGTGCGAACGTATTGTTACTTGATGGCCCTACGGCGCATTTAGATTTAGAAAGTATATCTGCAGTCAATGAAGGCGTTAAGCGATACAAAGGTAATGTTATCTTTACGTCGCATGATCATGAATTCATCCAAACGGTGGCTAACCGAATTATTGAAATTGATACGACCATCGTTTACGACAATCATGCAACGTATGAAGAGTACATCGAGCAAAGACGAGCTAATCATTAAATGAATTTCCTTCGGCTTGTTGATGACCTCATTTCAGTTCTATTTGAAGATGAAGACATTATAGCGGTCGACAAGCCATATGGTTTTAATGCCCATACAAACGATGCTAAAGCCGATCACGGGGCCGCCATTCAGGACGGCCTCATAGAAATTTTTGAGAAGAACCGCGGTGCTCCTTTGCACATCATTCATCGTCTAGATCAAACTACGACGGGAGTAATGATATTTGGAAAGTCCGTTGAGTCGGCAAAGAAATACGCCGATTTTTTCCTGAATAGACAAGTGAAGAAAACCTATTGGTTTGTTACCGATAAGAAATCAAAAAATAGAAAGTTCGTAATAGATCTGCCGATCATTCATAAAGCCAAAGAGCTTGAAGCCAAGACGGAATTAAATTTTATTAAGGCGGACAATAGTTTTGAGCTGTGGCAGGCGAATCCATTCACGGGCAGAAACCATCAAATTCGTATACATGCACAAGCGGCCGGTTTGTCGTTATTGGGTGATGAAAAATATGGCGGTTCACGATTTCCGTTTCTAACTTTGCATAACCATAAAATTCAATTTCCCAATGGGATTCAAATAGAATCTAAACCGCCCGTGTATTTTGAAAATCTAGATATTCTAAAAGACTCTGTTCTGACGACGGTTTATTTTGAAGAAGATCGTCGTAGGCGCCTTTTCAAAAACGCTGAGGATTCGTGTTACAGGATAGTGAATCATTTGAACGGGGCCATCGAGCCCGGTTTTTCATTGGATAAGTTTGGCCGTGAGCTAATTCTGAATTGGCATCGAGACAGCTGGACACCACAGAATGAAGCCACGTGGAAGAAAATTTCTACCGAGCTAAAAATGCCGGTTTGGGTAAACGGAAAAGATTTGAAGAAGAAAATCGGTGTCGAAAACAAAGATATCTGGTCGGTAAAAGACAACGCGGGTACATTCGAAATTCGATCTGACATATTAGCGTCGCCTGGGCTATTTTTGAATCAGCGTCTGCAGCGTAAATGGGTCGCTGATCAGTCTAAAGATAAATCAGTTCTGAATCTATTTGCTAACACTGGAACCTATGCGGTGGCAGCCGCCTTGGGCCAAGCAAAAGAGATCTCTGTAGTTGAAATCAGTAAAAACTATTTAAGCTGGGCAAAACGCAACTTTGAACTCAATGCTCTGGATGTGGATAACGTTAAGTTTCTAAATAGAGACAGTCTAGCGTTTGTTGAAAGTGGTTTAAATAAAGGTCTTCGCTTTGATCTTATCATTTGTGATGTTCCGACATTCTTCAGACGTGAAAAAGGAATCTTTCGAGTCGAGAAAGACTTTGAAAAACTACTTTCTGATTGTTTAAAGCTGTTGTCTGGAAATGGAGCGCTGTTAGTTTCAACTCAGTTTGACGGTTTTTTTGTCGATGATGTGCGCCGAAAGATTATTAAAGTACAAAAAGACCTGGGTATTAAAAATCTAGAGATTAATTTGGTGCTGCCATCTATGGATTTTGAATTGCCAGATGAAAAAGCCAATCTGAAATCGTTCCTAATCAAAATGCAGCCAAGTTAGCGCGAATAGAATGTGCGCAGCACCACCCCGGTGCCGAAATAAAAACATAAATGCATGGCAAACGAAAGAGCCAGACCATATCTAAAATTCAAAATCAAATAAGTAAATAGTAGTCCGGCAAACAAGCTCGGCAAAACAAAAGTAACGCCATAGACACTGCCGCCTAAAAGAAGGGGAGTGTGCAGGCAGGCAAATGCCAGCCACATCATGATCATAACCTGTTTCTTTTCGAAGTCTTTAGATAAGAGATATTTTATAAAACCAAAGATAGTTATCTGTTGAAACACGATATCAAAAACTTTTGGTATCGTCGTCTGTACGGAAAATAGAGGGTAATATAGTTTCGATACTAATATTAAACCGCTCGCTTTATCACTAAGGCCAGCATACGAATCATAGGCCCAAGTAAATAAGACAAATACTACAGCCATTAAAACGGCGGCCAGGATTTGCAACTGTGTTTTTTCAAGATGCGGCAGAGACTCGTGCACTTTAAAAAACTTGGCAGATACGATGGCGAATATTGAAAAGTGAATGCATGTAATCCAGGAATTATGAAGCTGGTCGGCGTTTAGGTATAACGGCAAAACATAGATAGTGGCGCCTGCCACGGCTAACCAATAAATCATCCATAATGATACGAGATATAAAATTTTGTATGTCTTCATGTGTCTCAAAGTATGTCTCATTATGATATGTCATATGATACAGGTCAGTTGACTAATAGTATGATAGATTTATGCTTTCTAAACGAACGTAGTTAACCCTGCGTGGCATTCCGTTCGCTATGTACTCAAGGAAACACGGCGAAAGTCTTAGTTTCATTTTTTTGAAAATAAGACGAGAAAGTAGCAACGCTGAAATGTTAAGATAATAGGAGAGGGTTAAATGAGCAAGCAAGATAAAGACGGCAATATTCTAGAGTTTCCTTCAAACAGAATGATTCGTCAAAAATCAATGCAACGTACGCAAGAGAAAAAAGCGGTACTTGGTTTATCAGTGCTCGGCCTGTTTATCTTTACGGTAGCGGCTAATCAGTGGATTTCTGATTTTAATAAGTTTGGCGCCGGCTCCAGAAATGTGGCGTCTATTCAATTAGACAATAAACAAGCTATTTTAAAAGAACATCTTTTAGCGAAAGAAATCGCGACTCAAGAAAATATCGTAGGTTTTAAATCTCAAGAGCCGTCGTTAAAAGACGAAATGATTTTCTCTTCATTAGAAGGTAAGTACCGAGTTAAATCGGATCAGCAACGTGTTTTAGCGGTGCAATCAGAAGATGATTCTGAATCACGCATAGAAATAGCTGACGGTGAGTTGTTCGTTAAAAAATACATCTCTTTATTTAACGACAAAGCTGTTCATTTTAAGTTATCGAATCGTTCAGATGTTAGCGAAGTGTACGAACTGCTTGATCAAAAAGGCATGGTTATCGACCGGCTTCAGCTAGACAAAGATTCAGCTGGAAAATTAACCCAGCTTAAAGTCCTATAATTCTAAACCCTCTTCGTAAGATCTTTTTTTGAAGAGGGTAATTTTCATAAAATCTAGTCTCTTAAAAACTGATCACTTTGTCGACAGAGTGATATGGTTATTCACGATCTTTCCGAAGACATCTCGAGCCAAAGCAAACCCAACCCGGCCCCATATTTAGACCGATTTTTTGCCAATGTTATCGATTTCCTAATTCTAGGTCCCGTCGTTTCGCTTTTTTGTGGCGGAATCAATAATGATTTACGCTGGGCTGTTTTTAGCAAGGCTTCAAACGAAGTCTACCCACTCGCATTTCAATACGTGTTTGTAACTTTCGCTTTGTTTATCCTTTACGAAACTATGTTTATCTATTTTCACGGTGCGACTCCTGGTCATAGATTTTTATACATGAGAGTTACTGATCACACGGGTGGTCGTCCTCAGGTCTTGCCGACGTTGTTCCGCTCCATATTTAAATTTCAAGCTATTCTGGCCGCCTGTATTCCCTTTATGGAAATTATTATGCGAGGGGATCGATCGACGTTTTATGACCGGTTGGCTCAGACTCAATTAATAAGTTTACGAAAAACCAAGCATGATCAGATTCACCCGGAGTTTAAAAAGATAATCGTTCGATGGACCCATACGTCGATCATTTTTCTTTTCTTAATGGTAGGATTAGTTTTTTACAAAACGGTGTCATCGCCAAAAGCAGACAGTTTGGTGAAATCAAAAACGAAATGCACAGAATCGTTGTCCTTCTATGTAAAGAATTACTTGTCGAAATCTCGCGAGACCGAGAATTTGAACTGTGCCCGTGAACTGGTCGAAAAATCGTTCAATGGAGCTAACAGCCAAGCCGCGATTAACTATCTTGCTCAATATGTAGTTACGAATAACGACGATTTAAAAGAATCATATAAAAACAAATACTGTGCTACGCAAACTGATAAATTGCTTTGCCAAACGAATGTGGTTCTAGACTTTGATAAAATCAAACCAGACGATGAAGATGTGCTGAATTTACTAGTCGATATGAATCAGTCACTTGCAAAAAATGACCACTCGCGAGTATTCGCCATCCTCGATATTCTTTATACGCATTTAGATTGGAATAAAAACCTGGAATTGTATTACATGACCTCGTACTTGTTTTTAAACGAGCCGGGTTCACGTAATCCTGCCTCTGAAAAGAATTTAAAAGTAGGTTGGGACGCCAGAAAAGGCCGTTTCCTTAAGAGAATGAGCGTGAAACCATGATTTTCCCTTGGCCGAGAATATTTTTTAATCGGTTAGAAATCAATTTCGTAAATATTCTTATTTTAGCAAACGTGGTTTTGTTTTTTTTGTTTTTTACTCAGTCAGACGATGAAAAGGTAAAATCAAAACTTTTTAGTCCTGGCGGAGCTGAGCTGACGGCGCAATACTATCACAAATATCTGAACGAGAATATAGAGATAGGTGATAATAAAAAAATGTTGCTTCAGTATGATTTCAACAATGCTGATCACCGAGCTATGTTAAGTTCTACGGCCCTACGAGATATCAGTTTTATCGCCTCGATTGAAAACCGTTCTTGGGACAAAGATGAAATTCGCTGGAACTACTGGAAGAAAATGGTTTCCGAATATCAAGAAAAAGTGAAACAGCAGACATTATTTATGCTGGGTTTGTCACATGGGAATAAGCAGACATTCAGCTGGTTCACCTATCAGTTTTCACATATGAACATCTGGCATTTATTCAGCAATATGTTGTTCTTGTTTTTGATCGGATATTCATTGGAATCTGTGTTGGGTGCTGTTGGTTTTGTCATGCTTTATTTATTTAGCGGCATTGCGGGTGGTTTATTCTATTTATATTTTAATCCAACAACATTGATTCCCATGGTCGGCGCCAGCGGTGCTGTCAGTGGACTGATTTCATTCTATTCGTTTTATTACTTGCGGAAAAATACTCGGTTCTATTATTTCCTAAGCCCGAGTGAAGGTAACTACGGTTATATTTATTTGCCCACAATGGTTATCATACCAATGTATCTGATTTCAGACCTAGCGTCCTTTGCTTCGCAAATCCCCGGAGTCTCTAGCGGTGTGGCGTTCTCGGCGCATATCGGTGGTGCATTGTTTGGTGGCCTGCTAGCATTCACATTAAAAATGACGATGGGTGCGCAGCTTGACCAGGAGGCAATACCTGTCGAAACTAAAAATTCTACATCTTTTGTGGATTAAATTAAGGTATAATTACGCAGCGAAAACCGGCGGAACCTGACGTTCCCGTAGTTGCGGAGTCGAAATCGGCGGCAAACAATCCGGGACTGTTGCTGCTGCTATAATTTCCACCGCGTGTAATCATTCGGTCTGTTCGTGCGCCGCTACTGATATAAACTCGTCCAATTTCATTAGTGGTATTTGTTAGTGCTGGAGTTGCTGGCGAAAATAAACTAATCGTCAATCCACCTGACATTGCGGCGAATGTTACGCTAGAAATCATTGAAGATAGTTCAGATCCAGATACTTCGTAGAATCCTGAACTACCAGGACCCGTATAGTTTATACCGACGGCGCTTCCATTTGGGTCGACGATATCGCGGGCGTTTCCGGACATATCCCAAATAATTTCGCCGTTAGTTAAATTGTAGGTGCGTTTTTGGGTTCCCGAAATCTGTCCTGTGCCCGCGAACGGATCCGAGTCAAGACCGGCACCTAGTAATAAAACTCCCGCAACAGCATAACCTTCAGTAACGGCCGCTGCCGAGATCGCTCCATCAGAATGTCCACGGACTATAGTACCAGATCCGACAGCACTTCCACTCCAGTTCGATGCCACTGATTCAACATTGAGGGCAGCTGCTTGCCATTCTTTTGCAGTAGATAAGTGATAGCCGGATCCTAAACTGGCGCACTCTGCGGCGGCTTGAGGCAGCGTGATTCTCACCCAGGGAAGACCACTGGCTCGTGATTCGGGTTTGTGTAATGAAACATCCAGTGGGGTGCCACTATTGTTAGTGTCAAACACCGGAGTTCCGTCATTTAAAGACGCCTTCATTTCAAATTTTGAAAGGCAGAAGTCTTGAGTGTTTAATGCCGTATTTGCTGGGATTTTTACAAAGTTTGCAGGGCACGCCACCGGAGTTATAGTTGGCGATGTTACGGGTTCTGTTATAGGAACTGGTTCGGTTACAGGAACGGGTTCTTCTACTGAAGTTTGATCGGACGGATCTAAATTTGAAGAAAACGGTGAATCCACCATACAACCCGTTAAAAGAAAACAGGCCGTAAAAATCTGGGTCCACATACGTACAGAATTTTTTCCCATACTAGACTTATCGGCGGGTGGCTGTGATCTCTAAATACGTTAGTTAATATTTTTTAACACAAAAATGAATCAGAACGAGACGTTTTTCAAAAAGGCGTCTCGTTTTATTATAAAGCTATTCTTGTGGAGCAAAGCCACGACGTAGAGTATTTTCCGTCACGCAAATGGGTTCAACGAATTGTTTTAAATAATCAGGGCCGCCAGTTTTAGAACCGACACCGCTCATTTTAAAACCACCAAATGGATGACGATCTACCATCGCACCCGTGATGCCACGATTGATATATAAGTTGCCGACTTCAAATTCATTACGAACTTTAGCAATGTTGGCAGGACTTCTAGAAAACAATCCGCCAGTGAGTGCGTACTTAGTGCCATTTGCAAATTCAAGAGCTTGATCCATATCTTTGGCTCTAATCAATGCTAACACAGGACCAAAAATTTCTTCTTGAGCCAAGTCAGAATCTGCCGGGACATCGCCGAAAATAGTTGGGGATACGAAGTAACCATCCGTATTAGTTTGTGCTGACTGAAGTACTTTGTACTGACCAGAGTATTTAGCAATTAAACCTTGGATACGATCATAAGCTTCTTTGTCTACGACAGGTCCTAAGTAATTTTTTGGATTCATTACAGAACCAACCGTTATTGATTTTGTCGCTTCCACTAAGCGCTGCGAGAATTTCTCGTATACGTCTTCAAGGACGATGCAACGGCTAGCCGCTGAACATTTTTGTCCCGCAAAACCAAATGCTGAATAAACAACCGCATCGACGGCTTCATCCAAATCCGCATCGCTATCGATAATCACGGCATTCTTGCCGCCCATTTCGATAATGCATCGTTTGACATGCTGTTGGCCTTTTTGTGGAATCGTGGCTTTGTTTAAAATGTGAAGACCGACATTCATCGAACCCGTGAACGCAATCGTGCTTGTTAAAGGATGATTAACTAAATACTCGCCAACGACTTCACCCAGACCGGGCATAAACTGAACTGTGCCTGTTGGTAAATTTAATTCCTTAATCATTTGGTACAAGCTATTAGCCATCAGGGAACTTTGTTCCGCTGGCTTCATGATCACAGTATTACCCGTAACTAGCGCCGCAGCGACTTGTCCGCACAGGATCGCTAGAGGGAAATTCCAAGGTGCGATCACTAAACAAACGCCACGTGGTTTGTAAATATATTGTGAGATTTCGCCTGGAACGCCGCCGACTTTCAGAGGTGATGCCATTTCAGACATATGATCAGCATAGTAATTACAGAAATCGATAGCTTCACCGATATCACCGTCTGCTTCTGCCCACGGCTTGCCGACTTCAAAAATTTGCGTCGCCATTAATTCCCATTTACGATCGTGCATCATCTTAGCTAGTTTACGTAAATAATCAGCACGCGTCGCCGCTGGCGTTTTCTTCCAAATATGAAAGGCTTTGTTAGATTCTTGAATCGCGGTTTCCGCCATTTCTTTCGTCGCTAAACCAATCTTGGCCAAGACTTGGGTCGTTTGTGACGGATTTTCACGATCTAAGAATTCAGGAGTCGTAACCGGTTTAAAATTAATTTCTGGAAGAACTGTTTTCGTAGTTTCCACTTTGAAGTTTTTCAATGCATCTTGCATAAGTTTGCGATTGGCTTCAATAGCAAAATCTGAAAGCGGTTCGTTTTGGAAGTTATGTTGAGCCGCTGTTGATTTATACTGACCCGGAGCCGGCGGTGTTCCTGGTTTTGGAATTTTAGTCGAGGGATCGGCTAATAGTTCATCCATTGATTTATTTTCTGCGAACTTGCCGCGCAACCAAGATTCATTCGACGTGTTTTCTAAAAGACGACGAACAAGGTACGCCATCCCCGGAATTAATTCACCCACAGGAGCGTATTCACGCACGCGGTAACCCATTTCGGAGAATGTTTTCTTGATTGGCTCAGCCATGCCGAACAACATTTGAATTTCAAAACCATTCTTAGGAATGTTTTTAGTTTGAGCATAGTGCAAACATGCCGACAACGTTCGTACGTTGTGAGACGCAAACGCGGCTTTAATGTGAGGGTAGTTGTCGATCAGAATTTTTGCGCAGTATTCGTAGTTCGCATCCGACTCTGCTTTCACCGTGTAAACGGGAACTGACCAATTTTTTTGTTCCGAATCAATCGTTTCGTAATCCCAGTAGGCACCTTTCACTAAACGAACAGTGAATGGTGTCTGACGAGATTTGGCAAAGGCACTGAGATCTTTGATGTCATCACTAGAATCTTTTAAGTAGGCTTGGATCACGCAACCAAAGAATTTGTAACCACGTAATTCGGGTTCCATTAATAATTCTTTGAACACTTCAACGGTCATATGCTTAACCGAATACTGTTCCATATCTAGATTTAAAAATATATTTCTCTCCATTGCTTTTTTAAACAAGGGACGAAGGCGATCTTTAACAATGGATTTAGTTTCATCCCAAGCACGGTCATTGATTTGTGAATATAGTGCCGACATTTTTACTGACACGTTCACCTTAGGAATGGCCCCTTCGGCATCAGTATCAAGCAATGTATTAGAATCCCATTTTTCAGCGTCTTTAGCTAAGCCATCCATTAACTCTTGATATTTGCTGGTGTACTCAGCCGCTTCTTTTTCTGACAACGTCGCTTCACCCAGGATATCTACAGTGAATGTCATGTTATTCTTACGCATTTTCTTCAATACAGAAAGGGCTTCATTCGGATTTTCGCCCGTGATGAACATCTTCGCCATTTGAGTTACATTTTTCTTGATCGCGCCGGCCATCAAACCCGGAGCCAAGCTGCCTAAGCCTAGGCCAACATTGAACACGCTTGGTAATTCAGCGCCGCCTTCAGTAAAGTATTCTTTTAAATGTTGAGCGACTTCAGATGATGAGTTGAGTGACGGAAGAACGTCGACGAAGCGAAACATGTTTGTTTTGAATGTTTCATTCTTCATGCTCCAGTCCATAATGCTGCCGTACCAGAAGTCTTTAGAGAATAAAGAAACTTTGGAATTAGATTCCATCTTTTTTAAAATTTCACTACCAATTTCTACAATACGTTTTTGATCAGCATCAGTTGATGTGTGCATAGCCGTTCCTTTGAATTTTAGACATAGAGAATTGTTACTCTATTTTTAGAGTCCACTCAATAAGGATTTGCTGTTTTTGGTTTTTTAGCACAGATTTCAGGATATCACCTTTTTGGATAGAACCCACGCCGGACGGGGTTCCCGAAAGCAATATATCGCCTTCAGTGATAGGAAAATGAAGTTGCAGGAAAGAAACAAGTTCAGCCCATTTAAAAATCATTAAATTCTGATCGCCAATCTGTTTTGTTTGCCCATTTATTTGCAATTCAAATGTATATATTTCATTAGAATCAAAAGGAATCCACGGCGAAATTGGACACGAGTTTTTAAACGATTTAGCCAGTGTCCAAGGTTCACCCTTGGCTTTTAAATCATTCTGCCGCTGTCGATCGGTTAAATCTAAAGCTAGCGCAACATGGGACAAGCGCAATTTTTCATCAAAACGAAAGGCCATTTCCAATTCATAGTGAAGCGACAGGACATGGGTGGGGTAGGGCAGACTATTGCCATGAACCAATGTCGAAGATGATTTTAGAAAAAACAAAGGTTGAGTCGGAACCGCATTGCCTAATTCCTTAGCGTGTTCTGCGTAATTGCGCCCAACGCACCAAATGCTCATAGGCGATTGAAATCCATCAAATGCCACAAATCAGTTTTGGCAAAAAACATATATTGTCCACTCGGCCAGATACCATATTTGGGGTGATTTAAGTCAGTGGAACTTTCGACAATAGAAATAAATTCCTCGGCCCAATCTTGGTGAGTGCACACATAAACAGTCGGTGGATTTTTAGCGTTGTCGGGAATGTCCAATTGAAATCCAACTAGGAATTCTTGAACACGCAACCGAAAGTCTTTTGAAGATTCTCTCTCTGTTCTTAAATCTAAAAGTGGTGACTGTGTTATTTTTAAACGCATTTGTTCTGCGGCGAATGACAAAGTTTCGCGAGTGCGTTTACGAGGTGAGCAAAATAAATGGGACGGTGGTGGTAATTTTTTTGATTGAATAAGTTGTACTAAATTGCGCGCTTGATTGAAGCCATTCGGCGATAAAGAAGAATCCGCTACCATTTCGGAGCTTTTTTCCGCATGTCTGAATAGGATAAAATTCAATCAAAACCTCACTCTTGTATTCACTCTAAATCTAGAGAAACGCGGTTTCAACCGAAATTAGCTATGGACAGAAAATTAAAAAAATGTTTGACTCAGATTTCTATGGAAAGAGTCCACCGTTTTGTTTCAAACGATTTTACGATTCGTGTCGCAGCCGTTAACGCCACTGAGGTTGTTAAAGAAATGCAGCGAATTCAAAACACCAATCCACTACCAACAATTGCTGTTGGCCGCGCGATGGTGGGCGCCTTATTGCTAGCCAGTCATTTAAAAGAAAAACAACAAGTTGGTTTGTACTTCCGTGGTGACGGTCCTATGGGCCGCGTCTTCGCCGAAGCTCATTTCGAGGGCCAAGTGCGCGGTTACACTCCTCACACGTACTACGAGCCCGCTAAATACACGTCTGGTTTAAAATTAAAAGAACATATCGGGCAGGGTACATTATCAGTCACTCGCCATTTGCCATTTCAGAAACAGCCTCATCACGGCACGGTAGAAATGGTGACTTCGGAAATCGGCGAGGACCTTGGGCATTATTTAATTCAGTCTCATCAAATTCGCTCGATCATTTCGTTAGGTGTTTATTTAGACACCTACGGAAAAGTACAATCGGCTGGCGGCGTTCTCATCGAAGTTATGCCCGGTGTTGGCGATGATGTCGTTGATGTGCTATTGAAAAACTCCCAAGATGTGACGGCCTCAATTTCGGAAGAGATAGTTAAGGGGGGACACCCCGTAGAATTCGTGAAGCCATATTTAAAAGGCATTGAGTTCTCTGAGCTCGATCATAATTTTCCGATTAGCTATTACTGCCCATGCAATGAAGAACGCGTCGTGCGTGCTTTAGAGACTTTGGGAATCGAAGAGCTGGATGATATGATCGCTAAAAACGAAACGGCGCAGGTTATGTGTCAGATGTGCGGGAAGCCGTATGATGTGGCCCCGGATAAACTGGCGGAGATCAAAAATAAGTTATATCGACAGACTCTAAATTGAACAGGGAACCCCAGAATACAGGCTACTGTTAACGGTATTCAGTATTCTGGTAAGTATTCTGAATGCCGAATCCAGAAACAAAAAAACCGGCTTTCACCGGGTTTTTTTGCTTAGTTAGCTTTTGCCTGCTGTCTTGATTTCATCTCTGTTTTGCAGATCTGAACTTTTTCTTCGTACTCATCTTCGCGAGTCATTAAAACTTTTTTATAGCCTCTAAAACGCTCTAAACGGTCTTTGAGGAATTCTTCGCTGACGCCTACCAATTTGTCTTTTTCATCTAAGCCGATTTTAAATTCGTCTTCTTTGTCGGTGATGCGATCCATTGGCTCAGTCCATTTTAACTTGCCGTCGCCACCATTTTTAGGTTCTGAAAGGTCGGCTTTACACTGTCTTAAGACGCCGTATAGGCCAAGTGATCCGTATTTACGATTGCCGTAAACGCGGTCCTCAAGTTCGTAAACTTCGATTTGAATTCGGCGTAACTCTTCGTTCATTTGGACTTTCTTCTGAACTACAAGGTTGCCGTCCTTCACGCCAACCGCGGTGTCGCCGCTGACTTGTCCGTGATTCTTGATTTCCGTATCGATTTTTTCCGCTTTGTTGGGATTAGTTTTACATTGAGTAAGAAGAACTAAAGCCATACCTAATGTGAACAATTGAACTAACGTTTTCATGCAATCTCCTTAGTGGATTGATGTTGTTATACCCTGTTAAGATTACAGTGGGTAAATACAAGGTCAATAGAATCTCCTTGTACGTTTTTTTAAACGGGATTACACCTGAACTAACGACGGAGTTTCTTATGTTTAGAACATTTCGATTCCTTTTTTGTATCTTTTTAACATCGTCTTTTAACTCAGCGTGGGCGGACTTTTGTTTCGATAACACGAATCAAAACGGTGTTATGGCCAAACAAATCTGTTTCAAAGAAATACGCATTTTAAAGGCAGGCACGCCAGATCATAAGTTGTATCTAAAGAGCCGCGATATCGACGAGATCTATGCGATTAAAAAAATCGAAAGCGCACAGAACGGATATGTTTTGAGTGTGAACGGCGACTACATTAATTACTCTGAGAATTGCGGACTTACGGTCTTGAGCCAATTTGATTTCCGCTTTTTCGTGAACTCACAATATCAGTACGTCCACGATAAGAACACTCTGCTTGATGTGAAGTATAAGTACACTCCGAATAATTGCACTGTGAAAGAGAAAGCGGGGACTGAGAAGTTCACTGCGAAGAATCCGGTCAACTAATCTCTGTCATAAGTAAGTCTGATATAAATAAGCGAAACTTATACCGATTCATAGCACTACCTAAGAGACAAACCAGCACCAAAGTCTAGTCATTTCAAATATTTAGGCAGACTACAAACGACACCATTTTTGTAACTAATTGAAATCACAGTGTAAAACAAGTTGGCAAGTGTCTTGCTTTATAACATCTGCAAGACCAATCAGCTTCTCTTAGCTACAGTCGTGGCGATCCTAGAGAGACAGCGAAATACCTACCAACGAATCCAATCTTAAACTGGAAGAGGAGAAAAACTCCTCTCACCCAGGCTCGTCTTTTTTTCGGCCCTGTATCGGGGTTATATTGAAGCGTTTTTGGTAAAACCGGAAGTGTATACTTTTGAGACCGGTAAAGGATAAAGAATTTAATAAATTAGGCGATTTTGTTTGTTCTTTGAATAAAAATCTCAAAAACGAACGGTTTTTAGGGACGATCGATGATCTCTACAAATTCTTGGTGTTTTCAGAGGGTTACCTACGGTTTTAGGCGAGTGTCCCAAAGTGGTATTTCTATTGCGATAGTCTTAATTCGAATGAGAAATTGGTTTCAATCTATTTATATAGTGCTTGTCTGTGTCGTTCTACTTTTCTTTGTTCAGGCCTGTGCGCCGAAGTCGCAGGAAGAATGTGGATTTGTTCAGAATGTCTATGGTGAGCGAATTTCATGGAAAGGCAATCTGCCTGTCGTGATGAAGTTACATGAATCCGTCCCAGCTGAGTATTACGAGGCGATCGTTCATGCGGCTGATGTTTGGAACAAGGCTTATGGTAAAACTCTGATTACCATCAATAAGGCTGATGTTATTCATGGTCCGACTGTATCCATGAAGGATACTGAAAATGTGATCTACTTCTATCCTAATTGGGAAGCGAATAAAACCACCGAGCAAGCTCGAACCAGTGTTTATTGGTTAGGGGATTCGATTAAAGAGGCCGACATCCGTATTAACGCCAAAGACTTTCAGTACTACGACTTAGCATTGAACAACAAAGGCCCGTCTAAAATTAATATCCAAGCCCTTGTGATCCATGAAATGGGCCACGTACTGGGTTTAAAACATAAAGACACCGATGCCAGCGTAATGGCCACGTACTTAGCTAGCCAAAGCGATCGAGTAGAAATTGCACAAACAGACAAGAAATCACTGACTTGCGAATATTAAAATTCGTGGGGAAAGAAAAACATGAAAGTTTTTTTAAATTTCTATTGAGAATTGCTGAAATTTTAGGCTAGACTAGACTAGTTGTGCTTTCAAAGCACGAGTCTAAGAAAAAACACGAACTTAAACGTAAAATCTAAGACAAACACGAGGTATACATGAAAACTGACCTACGCTTATTGAACGTAACTGACACTACGAACGAATCTTTAGTTGGACTTTCAGACAGTATACTATCGAACGATTATAGCAACGCTATCGTAGCAAAAAATTTAGTTTACAACGAAATGTCTGATTTCCCTGTGAGTTCTCGCTCCGAACTCGAAATCCTTCAAGAAAACACAATGGTATTAAAAGATTTGAGTGATCGCCTATCATTCCTATCTAAAGAAATTAAGTACCTAATGAACCTTAAGTAATCTTCCATTTAAAGTAATAAAATCAAATACCGAAGAAAAACCATGCTTCGGTATTTTTTTATTCTTTTGCTAGCCTTGTCCCCAGCCTCGTTCGCAGAATACCGCGTATTCGAACTCGAGATTACATCTTACGAACAAGACGCCGCACAAACAGAAACTGGAAAACGCACGACACTCTCGACCCTCGACCCTGAACAATACCGCGGCTACCACACCATCCAGCCCAACGAGAAAGTCCGCTACATCAGTACCTGGCGTTGCAAAGGAAGAACGACCGGTAAGGACTATTGTCCTAATCCTAAAGCCAAGACTGAAGGGGAAGTTGCAGCTGCGCCTTCAGAAAACAAGTAACCTCTGCTACGATGGGATATGGCAGTGGATCCCGCAAAAGAACGAAATCGTTACAACAACAAGCTGACTGATATTCAAAATGATTATCAGGAGAAAAAGCGTAAGCTCGTCGATTCAAAAGAAAAAGAAATCGATCAGCTAGAAGATTACTATCAAGGCAAAAAAGAAAATGTCGTCGAGACTCAATCGGCCGCGATAAATCATATTGAAAAGTCAAAGCAAAAAGAAATGGATCATGCGCAAGAGCGGCGACAAAAAGTTGTAAACAAAAGCCAGAACGAATTAAAAGAAATCGAAACTACCTATAACAAAAAAACAAACGATGCGCAAAAAACGCGAAATGAAAAATTCGATGCCGCTAACAGTTCCTATAAAGAAAAGCTAACGGAGCAACAATCAAAACAAGACGAGCGCATTGAACGAACGAAGTCAAAATCGAACGAAGAATACCAAAAGATGACTCAGAAATATCGCGAGCAGGTAAATAAAACTCAATCAAAACAAGAGTCTAATTTGAATTCGCTCCGTTCTAACAACGAGGAACTTGTAAAGAGCGAGCGACTTCGCGGGAAAAACGCTGAAGATAAATTGCGTGAAGATATTTCAACTCGATATGAGCGCTTAGATAAAATGGGTGGTGATAAAATCACTCAGAAGCAAACTCAGATTGAAACTAAAGAAAAGAAATTAGACGACGAATATTCTAAGGACATCACCAGCAAGAAGCAGAATTATGATAAACGGGAAGAACGCTTGCAGAGCGAATATAACCAGCGCTTCATGGACAAAAAACAGGCCAACGACGACAGCATGCGCAGTCAAAAACGGGGTTTTGATTCTATTTATCAAAAAAATGAAACCAATAACAAAGTGTCGCTGCAAATCCAGGCGCGCAATTTTGCAAAAGAATTGGCACAGCAACACCGCGATTTCATGGCCCAGTCCTCAAAGTACGCGGGTAAAGAGGACGATCCATTTTATAAAGTTCAGGATCGCGGCAGTGAGTTGGACGAGAATCAACATTTTTACGTGTTAAAAGCCTATGTTCCAGAGCATGAAAAAGAAAATATCAGTGTTGTTATCCAAAAAGACAAAGCGTCCATTTCAACCCAAAGACAGTTTAATGAAGAGCTAAAGGACGAGAGTGGTAAAAAAGTGGCCACTCATTCCGCCCAAACGTTGCGCGAAGAGTTTCCATTTGAAGCTCCTATCATTACCGAGGGTATTGCGCGGGAGCGTAGCGGCGACTACGTGTTCGTAACTATTCCTAAATTAACTTCTTTTAAAGACCGAAATATTAAAGGCTAATTTTCTCTTGGATATTCCCCTAAGATCCGTTAAAACAACAATCGGCGTGACCTTATAGCTCAACTGGATAGAGCCAGCGTTTCCTAAACGTTAGATCCCCGTTCAAGTCGGGGTGAGGTCACCAGTGTAATTTCTTCTATAGCGGGGTGCCTGTGAAGTCTTTCAAAGCGTTCGTTGTCTTGGTTTTGTTTTCATCTCTTTCTTGGTCGCAATATATGGACATGAACGACATTACCGTTTTATTGCCAGTGCCTCAGCCAGGTGAAGAAAATCTTCTCATTAAACCGACCGATGTCACACGCAGTGGGGAGCTTTTATTCCCAGCGCAGAGTTTGTTTGTCGGTTTCGAATTAGATATTGGATCGCGCCGGCCAATGGCTCATCAGACAGATGATTTTCGTGTTATTGGTATCCGGGTAGATCATTATATGCGGCAGTTATATATTAACCTTGTCTGGCAAAAACCAGTGAATGGTGGAATATACACCCAGGCATCGATTCATTCTGGGCATACAATTTTGGATTTACCGGTTTTTTTGAGTAAAATGGAAGAGCTCAATCATCGATTGCGACGTACCAATGCGAGAGGAAGTTTGCCTCTGCAAGTTAATCCAACGATTGCGGCCGAAGGATTTTCTGGTCCGTACTATAGGGCCTTAAAGAAAATAGTAATGGAACATATTAGCCCTGCATTTCGAGTGACCTTTCGTTCGTCCCGCCATAGCGATGGGGCCAATGGTTTTGCCGGCTGGGAGTTACCAATTAATTTGAATCAGCCATCCGTAAATCAATTCGCGGTGATTCCAGAATATCAACCGATTCAAGAACCGTTTCGTAACTGGGAAACCTATATCCCATTTACCTATTTAGAAATTAAAAATAAATTATTTTCAAACGTATTAACCGTGGGCGGGTTGCCACCGTATGCGACCAAGAATTTTCAACCGCTGATTGAAGATGGTTCGCGCGCAACTGTTCTGCCTGAACGTGAGCTTTTAGAAATGATTGGACGAGTGTACATGGTAGAAAATCCAAGAATAATTCCTGGAACGATTCAAACTGAATGCATGAGCTGTCATTTTGCTCAACCGGTCAGAAACATGACTTTTAAATTAAGACCGGCTTTGCCTTACAATAAATTTGCAGAACGAATGATATTTACGTCGGCCAGTTACAATCTTCAAAACCTGAGTCCAGTGCCGCGAAGTAATTTTACGATGGCGATGGGATACGTTGAAAATACAGCGTTATGGAGTCAGAGAGTCATTAATGAAACCGCCGACACACTGGAAATGTTATACGGAACTAGAAGCAGGTTGAGTTCGGTTCGCGTGCGCGGCTCTCATTGAACGTGAAAAAAGTATATTTTGCGGTCGCCATTTATAGGATTATATTTTATCGACGAGACATTTCACAAAGACTTGGATTTTGTAGAGTAAAAACTGGAAATACAGTAGGTTTGCTGTCCAATTTTTTGACATTAGTTTCGACTTTTCAATCGAACAAAATGATTCTTTCTAATGGTTTTTGTGCCTGTTATGGTCTGTCAAGTTTTCTCAATAAAGCACATGTTAGGACGTCGGAAATATGCAAATCAAATTAAAATTAGTTATAGTGTTATCGGTATTGTCTTTTAGTGTGTTTGCCCAAGTATGTGATTCCGAGAGAGCTCAATTTTATCACGCCGGTTATTTTTTAGAAGATAACCAAATGCGAATTCTTCTTAGAGATTCTATTTTACCAAGAAACAAAGCAAAAACAAAGGTCGAAAAAATACAATCAGTCCAAAAAAGTATTAAATCGACTTGGGGAAAAAACTCAGTTCCCTCTTTGAGTTCAGCAGAATTGGCTGAACTGATTGTTGACGTCGCCTCAAGTGTTGGTGTCGATTATCAGATTCTGGCTTCCGTAGTAAAAAAAGAATCTAATTACTGTTTAAATCGCCACAATAAACGTGGCGGAGATTCGGGTTGTATGCAATTCACTACGCCGGCATTGACTGAAATAAAACATCAACTTGGATTCGCTGGAGATGGAAAGTTCACCCCTGGAACTCCAGAGTTACTGGCGACATTAGCATCGCGATTTTTTGATAAAGATGCTCGAGTCAAAACAGGAGACTATCTTAAATGGTTGTCCAAAAGTATTCCTGAAATCAAAATTAATTTAAGACGCGGATTTAATTTTGATTACGATATCTTGACTGGTGGTATCTACCTTAAATTGTATCTTTCCATTTCAGATGGAAACTATGGTGTAGCTGTTCGAAACTACAATGGTTCAAAGCGCAAGTTTGCTTACCAAAATAATGTAATGTCAGGCGCAATGAAAATTTCGCAATCAGTTAACATTCAGGACTGCCACGACAACGAACTATTTGCAGATGAAGTTCATAAGTTAGCCTGTCAATTCGAAGAAGATTATGATGAATGTTTCAATACTTATTTTAGAAGTCTTCCGGGATACCTTTAGCTATCTACGCTTATAAATTTAAAGTGACTTAAGAGTTAGTATAATAGTAAGTTATACTAACATGAAGATCGAAGAGCTAAGCCTGTCCGCTTTAAAATATTTTATAGATGCCGTTGAGCTTGGTAGTATTACCCAAAGCGCGGAAAGAAATAGCGTTTCAAGACCGGCGGTCAGCCAAGCCATAGTTCGTTTGGAAGAGTGGTATGGCAAAACATTCTTGGTTCATGAAAAGAGATCTTTCGCGCTTACGGATGCGGGGAAATCGTTCTATCGTTTGGCTAAACAAAATTTTGAAAATCTAAGCCGCGGATTTTCAAAATTTCACGATATAGATCGATCACTTAGAATAGGTTGTTCTGGATCATTGGTTGATTTTGTTTTTCCTAAAATTCAATCGTTTGTAGATAGAAGTGCTGCGCCCGTCATTAAAATCGGTTCGACCCCTCTGCTCCTCAGTTTACTGGCTGACGAAAAAATAAATATCGCTTTTTTAATTGAAAACCAACCAGACTCTCGATTTAAGACTAAAGATCTAAAGTTCGGTCGCTTTGAATTGCGGTCAAAAGATGGAAAGCTAGGAAAAATAATAATCACGA
Source organism: uncultured Bdellovibrio sp. (assembly GCA_964498705.1). GTDB lineage: Bacteria > Bdellovibrionota > Bdellovibrionia > Bdellovibrionales > Bdellovibrionaceae > UBA2316. The sequence goes on from CAZCHT010000004.1 coordinate 57,606, forward strand.
CAGAGAAGCGATTAGAAGTAGAATCATTTTTTAGATTCATGGCAAAAAGCAGAGTAGATTTTTTGCAACATATAGAAGTTGAAAGCTGGACCGTTGCCAATCGCATGGCCGAACTTATGGAGGCCACTTGTCTGGTTCCTGATTACTTGGCGAAGGGCAAACTCAATGAGGTGAAGACAAAATGGAGTTCGACATACAAGGCTCAAGCCGTATTTTTGAAAAACAATGTATTAACCCCGTTAGAAGCATCGCTTATACATAATTTTTAATACGGGCAATGCCGACAGCCACTGTCACAGCATTTACCTTTGTTTAAATGGTACTTTTCAGTAAACACAAATAGACCACGCTCGAGATAAAAGTCTTCACCCTCAACTAAATTGTTTCCAGTCGTATTTTCCGTCAATGCGTTTAAACAACTAGGGCAAACGCAATCTTTGTATTGGGAAGGAATTTGTGGGACGACTGGAAGGTCCATACACCAACATTTTTTTTCTTTGTTGTTTGATTCGCAGCCAAAAGATTGACCGCATCGTTCACACATTTTCATTAAAATACTCTATTGCTATTACTGAGGTCAGTCAAAGATCTAAAGTGTTTGAGCTTGGCGGGAAAACTTAAGGACTTCCTTAGCATATTTTACTCGGATATCATCGCCATTGAACATTCTTAATGCCGCTTCATACTGGCGGATCATTGAACCGTTTTTGAGTAATTTTTTCGAATAGGCTAAATAAATTTTTAACAATATTTGCCCTAGAAAAAGTTGACGTTGAATTAGAATTTTTCGTTGTTTTGGTGTAGTTTCGCTTTGGGTTCCTCGAGGCAAAACCCAAGCCTTTAATTCTTTTATTGTTTCTTCGGTATAAGCTATTCCATCTTTTTTGGTTGGCGTCGTTTTTATTTCTGGAAAACCTAGGAACGTCTTATCGGATGCGGTTTGGACAAAACACTTTACAGCGGCATCTAAGAACTTCTTATTTTCAATATACGCATACCTTTCACCCCGATGACCCATTTGATCCAGAATTTCTTCAAGACCAATGGTGGTCAATTGAGTTAGGCCAATCGCGCCCGTATTAGAAACAGAAAGCATATCAAATCGTGATTCCTGGCGAATTTTTGAAGTTACAATAAACGGGTCCGTGCCAAAACAAAAGGATGCATTGGTGATTTCTGTCGCTAGTTCTCTCTCTGAAATTCCGTTTGTAGATTCAAACGATTTTGAACACATCTGTGGATTTTGTTCGCATTGAGACATTATGCCTTTTTTCTGTTCTTTGATGTAGCCTTCCAAAGATGTAACAATCGGCTCGAAACGAGCGGCCATAGGCGGAGTTATCAAATAAGGATTTTGAACTTTCAGTCCTGCAAATGTTCGTTGTGTAATGTCATACAAGAAAAATGAATCATCTAGATACTCTCGCTGAATAAAGTAGCCGATCTCGACTTTTTGAGCATTTTGCTCCCAAGAGAGATCAGCATTAACAAAAGTTTCTCCTTGGGAAAAAGGAAGTAGGGTTGTCATAAAAATGATCACCACTAGAAGTTGAGTAAGTACGTTCATATAACCTCGTGAGTTTTATAGGAGCAAGGTGAGTGCCGTTGATAAGAACCTGTCAAAACCAACGTAAATGAATGTAAAGAAATCTTGCGATACTAATCGACTGGTAACTGGGCACCTTATTAGAAAAATTTCAAAGTCGATAGTTTTCTCTAATATCTGCCCTAAGGCAAACTTAGAATGCTGGGAATTTTCAAACGGTTAGATATGTTTATTCAGGGTAATATTATGTATGGTCTTGACATAATCCTGACAAAACCCTGACAATTAACCGATGGTGGGTCCAATGGGGTCCAATGTTTGAGGAAAACGATGTGGAATAGGGCAGACACCCAGCTCTCAAAAAAACAAGTTCTGTTAGACACGATGGCAAAAGCCAGCGTGGGTCTGTCTGCAGCCGATATCTCGGTTAAGCGTCATGATAACCATAATTTAGAACTTAAATCGTTATTTAATTTTTCCGGTGTCGAACAGGAAGCTCGCCTGGATTTTTATTTGTTTTTTCCTCCTTCAGTCCAAATGCGCGAAGTTGAAAAAGAGGACTTATTCAGCGATTTCTATTCGAGACAGCGCTTGTTTATTCCGCTGAATCAAAGCTTAGATTCACGTGAAATGCTAGAGGCGTTAGAAGATATCAAGCGTTTGTTAACGTTATTATCGGTGCCAGGATGCGATGCTCATGTGGAAGAACAACTGACATCATCGGTCCAAATCATTGGCGGTATTGTCGGTGAAACATTGAAAGCGCGTACAAGCAAAATTAAACGTGATCTACTGTTAATACATTCACGCACTCACAATGTCGTTTCAGAGTCTATTTTTGGCGAGATCACAGCTGAAATCGACGATCTCGCAGAAATTTTAGAAAGCGTACGATCTGTCACGGATGCCAATTGGACTGTGAATTCACCAGTTGTGAACCTTTTAGATGAGTACATTCATCACGTGTTTATCGAGACTTTAGGTAAAATTGATTTTGAAATTTCACGATTCCAAAAAAACATGGATAGTCAGGAAAGGACGAAGTTTGTCGATGGCTGGCGCCAACTGCATCTGCAATTGTCGTTGTTGCAGAAAAAAGAAATGCATTTCCAGAAGAAACATTGCTTAACACCGTCACATTTAAAGAGCCAAGATAGCAGCGAATTGTTGCTAGTGCGGCTTGGTCAGATGAAAAAGTTTTTTCAATCTAAAATGTTTATCGACGTGCAAAAATCGCAGTCTTTAAAAAAATTCTCAGAACCGACGGCGGCATTGGCCGCCTGTATTGCTGGGGTTTCTGCGGCGGTCATTCAACAATTTGGCAATCCCGATTTTTATAAATTCAGTCTTCAAGGCGTGTCTTTGATTTTCTTTGCCATGGGTTTGTATGCGGTCAGAGATCGATTGAAAGACTTTGCGAAGAGCTTTTTAAATAAAAGAATTTCGCGATTCGTTCCCGATTTTGAATATGAATTGACAGACAAAAACGTCCAACTTGGTCGCATTAAAGAATGGCTTAAAACAGTCAGAACACTCGAATTGCCAGAAGTTATTCGCCATCGTCGTAAAAGTGCCTCGGTGTCAGAAGCTGAATCGTATTTAAAAGAAGACGTATTGTTTTTAAAGCGAGTGTACTGTTTGGCTCCAAAAACTAAAAGCAAAGATAACCCATTGTCATTGCAAGAAACGCTAAGAATCAATTTGCAGCGTTATCTGAAGTTCCTGGATGACCCAATGAAGGATATTACGATCCTAGATCAAAAAGGCCGTTTCACCCGCAAGACGTCGAATAAAATGTACTATTTTTATGCTTTAATTAACTACGCGGCCAAAGAAAATGGTGTAGAAACTCAAAAGCAAATGCAACTCTATCGTGTTGTACTCAATAAGAATGGCATTCAAAAAGTTATTGAGTGCTCTGGCGCGGTCTAGTTCCCAAAATCGGCTAAGTGTATAAAACTCTACAGTATTGAGTATGTCGCCACTGTGATATACTCAATGCCTTATGCGTAATCTCCTCCTGTTGCTATTGCTATTCTTATTCCAATTTTCTCACGCACAAATTCTAACAGAATCTGGGATCACTCATGGTGGCGAGATTGAGTTCACTAGTGATTGGATTTATGCGGTGGATTCGAAAGAAAAAGTAGGGAAGCTGCGCGGACGTGAATTCCCTGCCGCACGAAAAATGGCAGAAGTCGTTGGAAAAAAATGCCGCTCACTTGGTTGCAAAGTCAGCCGAGTCCAAGGTAAGTGGGGCAACGAATACCGCGTGCAATTGCAAGACGGGTGGTGGTTTCAAATCAGTTACGATCCATTGTGCGTTGAAATTCAAACTAAGCCTTCTACGTTGCAAGAGCTATATCTTCACCAAGAGTTGAAAGAAGAGCTTATCTTCGGCTCCGCACGAGAAGCGGGTCTTGAGAGTCGACCTAATCGTGCGACTCACATGAATACGGGCGCACGCTCGGCTTTTGGTTATGATCTGCGCAGCCTGTTCAATTACTTTGTTGATAATGCCAATAATCCAGAATTTTCGTCGGGTGTGTTTAGGCAAAATTGGAATACCTCGCCGCCTTTGGTGCTGAACGATATTGATTTGGATCAGAGAATTAAATCTATTCAAACGCAAATTGAAAAAGGTCAGATAAAATCGTTCGGGCAGCTAGCTAGAGAAATTATCAGACGGTTGCACTCTAATTTTTTGAGCTCTCAGTTTAATCCCAATCGTAATCAAGATTTAACATTTCGAAAATTGACGAGTTTAACACAAGAGAAAAAAAACCCGCGCTACCAAGAAACGGATGTGCCATTTGAACGTCGTGCTGTACGTGCCGTTCGCAGCTTTTCAGAATTTATCCTACACGCAGAGATGATCGAATCGCGAATTGCATGGGTCAAGACACAGTCAGGATTTATCCCGTTTAATCGTAAAGCCCCCAAAGTGCTTGATAGTTACCAAAGAGAGCAGTTTTTTAATTCTTGGTTAATCGAAACTAATTTATCCATAGATCGATACTTACCAGTAATAAAGGCGTCCTCTTGGAGAAAACCTTTAAATTTATGTCAAAAGTTTTATTCTAACCAGATGTAACTATTACGCCTGATGCAACATAGTGTCTTCAAATGCGGCAAGGCCGGCTTTGGCTCCTTCACCGATAGCGATCACGATCTGCTTGTAAGGCGTAGTTGTTACGTCGCCGGCCGCATATATTCCTTTGACCGATGTGCGCCCTTTGTTGTCGACAACGATCTCTCCATAGGGAGTCAGCTCAACAACGTTTTTCAAAAATTGACTGTTTGGTAATAATCCAATTTGTACGAACACGCCATCTAGTTCCACTTTTTTACTTTCTTTGGTGGCCCGATCTTCAAATTCTATTGTGTTAACTTTCTGTCCATCGCCATGAATTTGTTTCGTTTTAGCGTTGGTTAAAATTGTAACGTTTGAAAGTGATTTTAATTTATTAACTAAAATCTGATCCGCTTTCAGCGAATCATTGTATTCAATCAAAACGACTTCGCGTACGATCCCGGCTAAATCAATCGCCGCTTCCACACCAGAATTACCGCCACCGATCACTGCTACTTTTTTACCTTTGTAAAACGGACCATCACAGTGAGGGCAGAAAGCAACGCCGCGGCCAATATATTCTTTTTCTCCCGGAACTCCGAGTTCGCGCCATTTCGCGCCAGTGGCAACGATCAAAGATTTCGTTCGCAGAGTTTCATTTGATTCAAGTTCTATTAATTTAGGTGAACCTTCTTTGTGTACCGTTTTCACTCGGCGATGTTCAAGTAGTTGTACTGGATACGAAGCCAAATGCTGAGCGAGCTGTCCTGCTAATTGCGGACCTTCGGTGTACGTGACGGAAATTAAGTTTTCGATTCCGCGCGTTTCTTGAACTTGGCCACCAATTTTTTCTGTGATCAATGCTGTTTTTAATCCTTTGCGAACCGCATAGATTGCCGCTGAAACGCCCGCGGGGCCGCCGCCAACAACGACGACATCAAAGTCACCAAGATCACGTGGTTTCTGGTCAGCAGGGGCATCGTTTGAACCAAATGTGTTTTCTAATTTCACGAGTAGATCAAGAAAACTAATACGACCTGAATGGATTAACTCATCCCCATTGATCACGCTGGGAACACCTTGGATGTTTAAACGTTTAACATCCTCTTCGGCATAGCCACCGTCGA